>JBDTJD010000443.1:0-5633 GCA_039935975.1 Caldimonas sp. | reverse complement strand
AGGTGCACAACAACCAGCGCGACGGCATCCATCGCCAGGCGATCCCGCGTGGCCGGGTCGCCTACGAGCCGAACTCGCTCGGCGGCGGCTGTCCGTACCAGGCCGGGATGCGCGGTTTCGTCTCGTTTCCGCAGCCGGTGATGGAAGACAAGGTGCGCGGCAAGCCCGAGAAGTTCGCCGACCACTTCACCCAGGCGCGCCTCTTCTACGAAAGCCAGAGCGAGGTCGAGAAGAGGCACATCGCCGCCGCCTTCACCTTCGAGCTCACCAAGGTCGGCGTCGAGGCGATCCGCGAGCGGGTCGTCTCGATGATCGCCAACGCGTCGCTCGACCTGGCGCGGCAGGTCGCCGACGGCCTGGGCATCGACCTGCCGGCACCGCAGGCACGGGTGCTCGACAACCCGGCCAAACCCGAGATCGAAGTGTCGCCCTCACTCTCGCTCATGGCCCGTCCCGGCGACGGCAGCGTCGCGACGCGCCGCGTCGCGCTGCTCGTCGCCGACGGCATCGATGCGGTCGCGTTGCGTGCCGTCCATGGCGCGCTCGCCGCTGCCGGCGCGGTGCCGCGCTTCGTCGGCGCCCGCCTCGGCAAGGTGATGCCGTCCCAGGGGGAGCCGATCCACGTCGAGGTGACGATCTCGACCGCACCGGCCGTGCTCTGGGACGGCGTCGTCGTCCCCGCCGGCGACGGCGCCCTGGCCGGCCTCGCCCCGGCGGTCGATTTCGTCAAGGAGCAGTACCGCCATTGCAAGACCATCCTCCTGCTCGGCGAGGCACTGGCCGACAAGGCGATGCTGCCGGCGACGCTGCCCGATGGCCAGGCCGATCCGGGCCTGTTGCGCGGGGCCGATGGCGCCGCCTTCATCGAGGCGCTCTCGCACCATCGGCACTACCAGCGTGAGACCGATCCGCCGGCGGTCTGAAGGGGCGTTCGACCCGCTGGCGGCAGGTCGAGCGCGTAGCATCGCCGGGTGACCACCGACGCGATCCACTCCGCCCGCGGCGCCCTGGGCGCCCGCTTCCGCGCCCGCATCGGCGTGGTCATGGCCGAGTGGCGCGCCGCGGTCGGCGCCGATGGCGAGGTCACCGCCGGTGATTCGCTGCCGCGCGGCCAGCTCGAGGATCACCTGCCGCACTGGCTGGCGGCGTTCGCCGATGTCCTGGCCGCGAGTGGCGAGCGGATGCGTGTCGACGCCGAAGACGCGGAAACGCGCGATGCCGAGACCCACGGCATGCAGCGCTGGCAGCAGGGCTACGACCTGCACGACGTCACGCGCGAATGGGGTCATCTGCACCGCTGCCTGGTGCTCGAGCTCGAGAACCTCAGTCGGTCGGAGCCGGCACTTCCCGCCGAGGTGTTTGCCGAGGCGAGGCTCAAGCTCGCCGAGCAGATCAGCAAGGCCACCAGCGTGAGCGCCGAGCGCTACTTCTATCTCGAGCGGATCGAGGCGGCGGGCAGCGTGCTCGACCTCGAGCGAGCGCTGGCCGACGTGCGCGAGCTCGAGCGCCGGCGCGGCGAGCTCTGGCAACAGGCCGCGCACGACTTGCGCGGCAACCTGGGCGTGGTCTCCAACGTCGCCCAGGGCCTCACCTTCGCCGACCTGCCCGCGGCGCGCCGCCAGGACTTCCTCGGCCTCCTGCGCAACAACGTCGGGTCGCTCCATCGCCTGCTCGACGACGTCACGTCGCTGGCCCGCCTGCAGGCGGGCCAGGAGCAGCGCAGCGTCCTTCCGTTTGACGTCGCGGGCGAGCTGCGCCGGCTCGCCGACGAGCTGCGCCCCCTGGCCGAGAGCCGGGGTCTCTACCTGCGCGCCGACGGGCCGGCGACACTCGTCGTCGAAGGCGACGCGGTCAAGGTGCGCCGCATCGCCCAGAACCTGCTTCTCAACGCGCTCAAGTACACGACCAGCGGCGGCGTCACGCTCACCTGGCACGACGGCGTGCCCGGCGACACGATCCGCTGGCGCTTCACCGTGCAGGACAGCGGGCCCGGATTCCATGCCGGCCCGGGCGCGCCGCTCGCCCACGCGCTCAACCCGGCTGTCGCGGTTCCGTCCGGGCGCGAAGCCGATGTACCCGACGCTTCCGTGCCTGCGCCCGGCGACGACGACGAGCGGCCGATCAGCCAGTCGCAGGGCGAAGGAATCGGACTGGCAATCGTCAAGCGCCTCGCCGACCTGCTCGACGCGAGCGTCGAGTTCGATTCGGCTGAGGGCCGCGGTACGACGGTCCACGTCATCCTGCCGCGGAGCTATCCGGGGTCGTCCCAGACCGGCTGAGTGGCGGCGTGCGACGCCGGTGCGGGCGTCGTGCGTTATGTGGCGATCGCTTTACCGGCCTTTACCGTGGGCGACGGTTTCGCACATCCACCGGGTCCGATGCCGCACGACACTGCGGGCGAGGAGACCCAGCCATGGAAACGGTCGACACGGTCATCGAGCGCGCGCGGCCCGAGGGGGCCCCGGACAAGGGCACCGAGCCACGGACATTGACGCCGATCGCCATCGCCGCGATCGCCAGCGTGGCTCTCGCGGCATGCGGCGGCGGTGGCGACGCATCGTCGGGCACCGGCACCGGCACCGGCTCGGGCGGCGGCGCGCCGCCGGCGCCCACGGCGACCGAGGCGTCGCGCTTCCTCGCCCAGGCGTCGATGGGCGCCTCCCGAACCGACATCGCACGCGTCCAGGCGATCGGCTACTCGGCCTGGATCGACGAGCAGCTGGCGATGCCCGCGTCGCAGACACGCTGGGACGCGCTCGTCGCCGCGGGGTTTTCGGACGCCGGCTACAAGAACAGCGAAGGCGGATTCGACGCCTGCTCGTGGCGCAAGCTCCTGTCCTCGCCCGACACCCTGCGCCAGCGCGTGACGCTCGCGCTCTCCGAGCTCATGGTGACGTCGATCGACAGCCTCGTCGGCGGCGGCTGGAAGGCGTTCGCCGCGGCCCACTACCTCGACCTGCTGGAGGTCAACGCGTTCGGCAACTACCGCACCCTGATGCAGCAGGTCTCCACCAATACCGCGATGGGGATGTACCTCACGTTTCGCGCCAGCAAGAAGGCCAACCCGGTCACGGGCTCGCTGCCCGACGAGAACTACGCGCGCGAGCTGATGCAGCTTTTCACCATCGGCCTGGTGCAGCTCAACCTCGACGGCACCGCGAAGACGAGCGGCGGCGCGCCGATCGCGACCTACGCGCTGGCCGACATCACCGGCCTGGCGCGGGTCTTCACCGGCTGGGATTTCGACCTGCAAGGGTTAAGTGGCCAGGCCGGCACGGCAACGCCCGATTTCATGCGCCGGCCGATGATCCAGTACCCGGCGAACCACGAGCTTGCCGCGACGACCTTCCTCGGCACGACGATCCCGGCCAACACCGACGGCGTGACGGCCCTCAGGCTCGCGCTCGACGCGATCTTCGGCCATGCCAACGTGGCGCCCTTCGTGTCGCGCCAGCTCATCCAGCGCCTGGTGACGAGCAACCCGAGTCCCGCCTACGTTGCCCGGGTCGCGGCCGTCTTCAACAACGACGGCAGCGGCACCAAGGGCAATCTCGCGGCGGTGCTGAAGGCAATCCTGCTCGACGACGAGGCGCGCAGCGCCGCGGTCGCGGCCGGCGTGTCGTCCGGCAAGCTGCGCGAGCCGATGCTGCGCTTCACCGGCTGGGCGCGCGCCTGGAGCGCGAGCTCGCCGAGCAACGCCTGGTCGATCGGCGACACCTCGAGCGCGTCGGCCCGGCTCGGCCAGAGCCCGCTCCGGTCGCCCACGGTCTTCAACTTCTTCCGACCCGGCTACGTGCCGCCCAACAGCGCCATCGCGAGCGCCGGCCTGGTCGCTCCGGAGTTCCAGCTCCACAACGAGTCGACCGTGGTCGGCGCCGTCAACTACCTGCAGCGCGCGGTGTCCGGCGCGGGCGTGGGCGACGTCGCGGCCGACTACTCGTCGCTCGTCGCGCTCGCCGACGACGCGGTCGCGCTTGTCGCCGAGATCAACCTCGTCCTCGCGGCGAGCCAGCTGAGCGCGGCGACCGCAACCACGATCTCGACGGCGGTGGCGACGATCGCCGGCGGCACCGACCCGAATCGACTCAAGCGAATCTACGCCGCGCTGACGCTCGCGATGGCGGCGCCCGAGTTCACCGTCCTGAAGTAAGGAGCGAGCGATGACGATCGATGCTTCCCGCCGCGCCTTCCTGCAGCGCGCCTCGGCCCTCTCGCTGGCCGGCAGCGCCGCACCCTGGGCGATCAACCTCGCCGCGATGGGCGAGGCGGCGGCCGCCGGCACGCCGTCCGACTACAAGGCGCTGGTCTGCGTCTTCCTCTACGGCGGCAACGACTACGGCAACACGCTCGTGCCCTACGACACCGCGAGCTACAACCTCTACCAGGGCATGCGGCCGACCCTCGCCTACAGCCAGGCCGCGCTCGCGCCGACCGTGCTCGCGCCGTCGGTCGCGCTGCCCGGCGCGCGCCAGTACGCGCTCGCCCCCGAGCTAGCGCCGCTGCTGCCGCTCTTCACGTCGAACCGGATGGGCGTGATGCTCAACGTCGGCCCGCTCATCCAGCCGACGACGAAGACGCAGTACACCAACGCGTCGGTGCCGCTGCCGCCCAAGCTCTTCTCGCACAACGACCAGCAGTCGGTGTGGCAGTCGCAGGCCCCGGAGGGCGCGGCGTCGGGCTGGGGCGGACGCATGGGCGATCTCTTCGTCGCCGGCAACGGCAATGCGACCTTCACCTGCGTCAACGTGTCGGGCAACGCCGTCTTCCTCTCGGGCAGCACGGCCGTGCAATACCAGGTGTCGACGGCCGGGCCGGTCGCGTTCAGCGGCATCGCCGCGCCGCTCTTCGGCTCGTCGGCGTGCTCGGCGGCGCTGCAATCGCTCGTTACGGCGCCGCGCACCCATCTCTTCGAGGCCGAATACACGCGCGTCGCCAAGCGCTCGATCGACGCCGGCAGCGTGCTCACCGCGGCGCTCGCCGGCGCGCCTGCGATCACGACGCCGTTCCCGAGCGGCAACTCGCTCGCCGACCAGCTGAAGTTCGTCGCCCGCATGATCTCGACGGCGGGCACGACGAGCACGAAGCGCCAGGTGTTCTTCGTCTCGATCGGCGGCTTCGACACCCACGACGGCCTGGCCGCGATCCACCCCGGCCTGCTCACCACCGTCTCGACGGCGCTCTCGGCCTTCTACCAGGCGACGGTCGAGCTCGGCGTGCAGAACCAGGTGACGACCTTCACTGCCTCCGACTTCGGCCGCACGCTCACCGCCGACGACGGCTCCGACCACGGCTGGGGCAGCATGCACTTCATGCTCGGCGGCGCGGTCGCCGGCGGCCGCTTCTACGGCACCGCGCCGGTCGTCGCCAACGGCGGGCCCGACGACGTCGGCCAGGGCCGCCTTCTGCCGAGCACCGGCGTCGACCAGTACGCGGCGACATTGGGCAAGTGGTTCGGCATCAGCGACACTGACCTGCTTACCGTGCTGCCCAACCTTGCGAACTACAACGCCAGCCAGCGCAATCTCGGATTCGTCTAGCGTCTCGCGCGGCTCTGGCTTTCCGGCGATCGCGCCGACCGTGGGCGAGCGCGCTTCGGCGCTGCGTGGCCGTTTCGGCGCGCTCCTGTGGCTCTA
>JBDTJD010000442.1:0-8033 GCA_039935975.1 Caldimonas sp. | reverse complement strand
ATCCATGCTGACCGGCGAACCGCTGCCGGTGACCAAGCGCGTCGGCGACAAGCTCATCGGCGCCACGCTCAACACCAGCGGCGCCTTGCTGATGCGCTCCGAACACGTCGGCTCGGCGACCGTGCTCGCGCAGATCGTCCAGATGGTGGCGCAGGCGCAGCATTCGAAGGCACCGATGCAGCGCATGGCCGACACCGTGGCTGCGTATTTCGTCTATGGCGTCGTGGCCATCGCGCTGTTGACGTTTTTCACCTGGGGCCTCTTCGGCCCGCAGCCGAGCTGGGTTTACGGCCTGATCAATGCGGTGACGGTGTTGATCATTGCCTGTCCCTGCGCGCTGGGCCTGGCGACGCCCATGTCCATCATGGTGGCCACCGGTCGCGGTGCGACCCAGGGCGTGCTGTTCCGGGATGCCGCCGCGATCGAGCACCTCTGCAAGGTCGACACGCTGATCGTCGACAAGACCGGCACGCTCACCGAGGGCAAACCGGCGTTCGAGCGCGCGGTCGGCGTCAATGGCTTCAGCGAGGACGAGGTGTTGCGCCTGGCCGCCAGCCTCGACCAGGGCAGCGAGCACCCCTTGGCGGCAGCCATCGTCAACGCGGCGCGCGAACGCAAGCTGGCCTTGGAGAAAGCCGAGCAGTTCGACTCGGCGTCGGGAATCGGCGTGAAAGGTGTCGTGGGCGGCAAGTCTCTGGCCATCGGCAACGCCACGCTGATGCAGCAACTCGGTATCGACGTCGCGCCGCTGGCGAGCCAGGCCGAAACACTGCGCGGCCAGGGCGCCAGCGTCATGCATTTGGCCGTGGACGGCAAGCTGGCGGGGCTGCTGGCGGTGTCCGATCCGGTCAAGGCCACGACCGCGGATGCGCTCGCTTCGCTGCGCACGTCCGGGCTGCGCATCATCATGGCCACCGGCGACGGGCTGACCACTGCACAGGCCGTGGGCAAACGCCTGGGCATCGACGAAGTCCACGGCGAGGTCAAGCCGGCCGACAAGCTGCGACTCGTCGAACGCCTGCAGAACGAAGGCCGCATCGTCGCGATGGCCGGTGACGGCATCAACGACGCCCCGGCGCTGGCCCAGGCCGATGTCGGCATCGCCATGGGCACGGGTACCGATGTGGCGATGAACAGCGCCCAACTCACGCTGGTCAAGGGCGATCTGCGCGGCATTGCGACGGCACGTGCACTGTCGTTGGCCACGGTGGCCAACATGAAGCAGAACCTCGGGTTCGCCTTTTTCTACAACCTGCTGGGCGTGCCGCTGGCGGCCGGCGTGCTCTACCCGTTCACGGGCTGGCTCCTGTCACCGATGATCGCCGCGCTGGCGATGAGCCTCAGCTCGGTCTCGGTGATCAGCAACGCGCTGAGGCTGAGGATCACGGCGCTCAAGCCCGACTGAACTCGCTCGGGCGTCTGTCCGGCCAAGCGCGCAGAGCGTCTGCGCCGCGCAACCGAACTGTTGGTCTGGAGGGTGCGCTGGCGCACAGACGGCCGCACACAACCGCGCCACTCTCTCTTTGGCCCTGCGCTTCGCCGAGACGGATCAAACCCTCCGCGGATCGCAACCCACCGTCGCCCGGCGCCAGCCATTTCGTCTGCTCGGAGAGCTTGTGATGATCGTGCCGAACGTCTCTTCCGTCCGACGACTCGTCCCGGTCGCTGCCCTTGTCGTGCTTGGCCTCGCGGCCGGCGGCGCCGAGGCCGTGCCATCCTTCGCCCGCCAGACCGGGCAGGCCTGCGTGGCCTGTCACGTCAGCTTTCCCGAGCTCACGCCCTACGGACGCTGGTTCAAGCTTTCCGGCTACACCATCGGCGTTCGCCAGGCCGTTCCGATCGCGGCAATGGCGCAGGTCGGCCTCACCTCGATCAGGAACAACGACGACGGCACGGGCACCGCGACGGACGTGACGGCTCGCAATCGCAGGCCCGTGCTCAACGGCGCGAGCCTGTTCCTGGCCGGCAAGGCGACCGACAACCTCGGCGGGTTCGTTCAGTACACGTTCTCCGAGGACTACAGCACCGATGGCACGAAGGTCGGACACAGCGGCATCGACAACACCGATCTGCGCTGGGTCGGGCGCATCGGCAACGAGAGCGCCGACGTCGTCAAGCTGCTCTACGGCCTGACGCTGCACAACAACCCGACGGCGCAGGACGCCTGGAACAGCACGCCCGCGTTCGGCTTCCCGTTCACGGCGTCGCCCACCGCCGTCGGGCCGACCGCTGGAACGCAGATCGAGGGGGCGCTCGGCCAGCAGGTCGCCGGCATCGGCGCGTACGGCTTCTATGACCGGACCTGGTATGGCGAGGTCACCGCCTACCGCACCGCCGATGGCGTGTTCTCCGCGTTGCGCCACGGACAGGACGTCGGCACCTCCGGCGGCGTGTCCCGGCTGCAGGGCTACAACCCCTACGTGCGCGTGGCCTACAACAAGGAATGGGGCGCGCAGTCGCTGATGCTCGGCGCCTTCGGCATGCGCGTGAATCGCTTCGTCGACAACCTGGATCCGAACAGCGGCACCGACCGCTTCACCGACCGCGGCATTGATGCGCAGTACCAGTACATCTCGAACCCTCATACCTTCACCGCGCAGGCACGCTACGTCAAGGAGCGCCAGGACTGGCGCACGAGTTTTGCCCAGGGATCCACGTCGAACGAGAGCGACACGCTCGATACGGCGCAGATCAAGGCGACGTACTACTACCAGCATCACTACGGGGTCACCGTCAGCCCGTTCTGGTCGAAGGGGAGCGCCGATGCGTCGCTTTATCCGAGCGGCGCCGTGACGGGCAGCGGCAACGGCAAGCCCGACAGCCGCGGCTACGTCGTCGAGCTGGACTACCTGCCGCTGGAAGGCGTCCGGTTGATGCTGCAGTACACCGGATTTACCCGATTCAACGGTGGCGACAGCGGCTACGACGGGCTGACGGCGCGCAGTCCGCGCGACAACAACACGCTCTTCTTCAACGTGTGGGTCGCGTATTGAACCGGAGATCGCGAATGACTACGCCCTTCCTGAGGATCATTGCGCCGACGCTGCTGGCCAGCGCCGCGCTTGCCGTCGTCAGCGGCGCATCCGCGCAGGACAAGCCGCCCGCCACCGATCTTGCCGCCCAGAAGGTCGCCGCCTCGATCTGCTCGGCGTGCCATGGCCCGACCGGAGTCAGCACGTCGCCCCTCTTTCCGCGCTTGGCCGGGCAGCAGGAGCTGTACCTGGCCGCGCAGCTGAAGGCCTTCAAGACCAAGACGCGCGGCGAGGCCGACGCTCACGACTACATGTGGGGCATGGCCACGTTGCTCGACGATTCGATCATCGCCGGCCTGGCGCGCTATTACGCGGTGCAGAAGCCGGGGCCGGGCATACCCGGGAACGCGGCGCTGATCGCGCGCGGCAAGGTCCTCTACGAAAAGGGCGACCCGGCGCACAACGTGGTCGGCTGTGCGACCTGCCACGGCGATGCGGCCCAGGGAAACTCGATCTTTCCGCGACTGGCCGGACAGCATGCGGCCTACGTGTCACGCCAGCTCGAGGTCATCCAGCACAAGTTTCGGGAATCCCCGGTCATGCATGGCGTGATCAAGGATCTCGATGCCGGCGCGATGAAGGCCGTTGCGGAGTACGTGCAGTCGATTTAGGCGCCCGCCCGGTGCTGGGTGAGGCCGCCATGAGCGCCGGAGCGTGCACCGATCAGCTGCGGCACTCGATGTGCGCTCCCGGACGGCGGCAGCGCGCGAATGGTGCAAGGTCGCCGCATGGCAGCCCGGGCGTGGCGGTCGGCATGATCGGCGGCGAAGGCCTGCTCGGAGCGCGGGGCACCCAGGAATTTCTGGGTTACATGATGGCGTTAGGCGAGCAGGCATCACCAGACCGGTGAACTGCAGCAGCAAGGACTCTATCTTTGCGAGTGCGACGCGGAGCCGGTTTCAATCCTCGATACCGGTCTCGGGGTGGGCTCATCAAGCAACCGCCGTGCTTCCCATCGCACGGTGCGAATCTCCTCCTCCAGGTCGGCGACGTGCTGCAGAAGCATCACCGCCAGGGCAAACGAGTGCTCGTCGAGCGCGAGTTCATGGCGGAGTTTCTGTGCGCGCTGGAGCGTCATCACGAACCCGATGTCGAAGGTTGCGGGGCCCTGTTCCGGCCGCGCCTCAGCGAGGACGCCGAAGTCCATCAAGCCGGCAAGTGCATCGGTGGCGACGCCGGACAGTTGCGCGAGCTGCTCCATCGAGAGACGCGTCGTCGTGGCCGGGCCCCCAGGCGTTGCACCACTGAAACGGGCGGTCGGGTGCGAGGTGATGTCCATTCGAGGAACATTGCGCTCGCCAGGACAAGCTGTCGGTGCGTCAGCGCACGTTGGCTGCACCTGTGGCTCGGGACCGACGCGAGACTGACGGCCGCCGCTCCAGGGTCGGCCCATGGGTGGAGACGATCAGCCGTGATCGGATTCGCAGCGGGGGGCCTGCGACACGACACGCCGGCTGGCCAACGAATGCCCGGCGAGGCGTCCTTGGTCGCGCGGTTCGTGAGCGAGATGGCGCGCGCGATATTGGCCCGGAGACTCGCCGAACCAGCGCCTGCAGGCTCGGAAAAGGTTGCTCTGGTCCTCGAAGCCGAGCAACTCGGCAACGAGCTTGATTGAACTGTCTGGCTTTCTGAGGTGCCGCTGCGCCAGTTCCTTGCGAACATCGTCGAGCAACTGGTGAAAGGAGGTTCCTTCGCCTTGCAGCCTTCGCTGCAGCGTCCGGTCGCTGACGTTCAGCGCGACGGCGATGGCTTCGCGACGCGGCTCCGGATGCAGCGCCCCGCCCTCCAGGATCCGTCGCACCCGCGGGCTCGTCTTCGACCCTTCGAGCCGCTCCAGCTCGTCCTCCACGAGCTTTGCGTGCAGCATGGCCATGCCCTTGTCCCGGGCCGACAGCGGTAGCGCCAGGTCGCCGTGGCTGAGCAGGGCCCGGTTGGCCTGACAGCCGTAGCGCAAGGGGCAGCCGAACACCTGGCGGTGCAACGCGGCGTGCGCGGGTTCCGGGTAGACGAATTCGAGCGCGCGGGCCGTCAGCTCGCGGCCCGTGAACCAGCTGCAGGAGGTGAGCACGGTGAGCATGCCGAACTCGAGGCGCTGGCGCGGAACCGGGCGCTCGCCGCCGTGATGCCCCAGCTCGATCCAATGCCCGCTCGTGTCCTCGGTGACCGAGAACGTCGCCGCGTTGCTGACGAGGTTCATGTAGCGCGCCAGGCGTTCGAGGGCGGTCAGCAGCGTCGGGCAGGCCATCATCGCGTAGCGCACGAGGCCGAGGTTGCCGTAGGTGACGGCGAGCTCCTTCGAGAGCCCCAAGGTCTGCTTTCCTGAGCGCGCCACGGCCATCTCCCAGAGGACGCTGACGTCGTCGATGGAAAGCCGCCCGTCGGCGTCGTCGAGAACGCAGACGTCGAGTCCGGCGTCGCGAAAGAGCTGATCGACGTCGAGCCCTTCGGCGACGAACATCTGCGCGACGCCGCCGACCCACGCCGCCGAACTGGTCCGCGCAATCATGTCTCCTCCACTGAATGTCAACTCGACGTCGCCGCAGCCGACGCAACCGCTTCCGATGGCCTGCAAAGTCAATAGATTGGCCCGGCCCGGTCGGTGCGTCGGCGGCTCGCGACTTCTACCATAGCCGCAGACCGACACCCTGCCGGCAGCGTCTCGTCGAGGTGAGCGCGTCAGGCGTCCTTCCCGGAGACGAACCATGAATGCCATCCGACGCGTCGCCTTTGCGACGAGCCTAGCAACTGTCGCCGCATTGGCGGCGTGCGGAGGCAACGACGACCCCGCCCCCGTGACGACGACACGGAGCACCGCCTTCGGCGTTGTCGTCGGCGCCGACGATTCGGCCGCGTCCGGCACATGGGCTTGGAAGGGCATCCCCTTCGCCAAAGCACCTGTCGGTGCGCTGCGCTGGAAGGCGCCGGTCGATCCGGACGCGTGGCCCGCGCCGAAGACCACCCAGCAGTTCGGCAACGCCTGCGTGCAATATGGGCGGATCTACGGTCCCGGTGCGAACAACACCTATGACGCGAGCATTGCGACGACGCTGAACCAGGCCGTCGGCAACGAGGACTGCCTCTACCTGAACGTCTGGCGGCCGGCCAGTGCCGATGCCGGGCTGCCCGTGATCGTGTTCGTGTACGGCGGCAGCGACGTCTCGGGCTACACGGCCGATCCCGTCTACGACGGCGCTGCGCTGGCCAAGAGCGCCAACGCCGTGGTCGTCACGGCCAACTACCGCGTCGGCATCTTCGGATGGCTCGATTTGCCGCAGCTGAGGGACGGCTCGAGCGCAAGCAACGACTCCGGCAACTTCGGGACGCTCGACAACATCAAGGCGCTCCAGTTCATCAACCAGAACATCGCCGGTTTCGGCGGCGACCCCGGCAATGTCACCGTCATCGGACAGTCGGCAGGCGCGATCAATGTCTATGCGCTGCTCACTTCCCCGTTGGTCGTGAGCGCGAATCCGAAGCTGATGCACAGGGTGATGCCGTTGAGCGGAGGCATCTCGTTGGCCTCGGAGCTCCCCGCGGGCAGCATCCCCACCCTGAACCCGGCGGCAGTGGCCCTCGCCCAGGGCAACGCACTCTTGAACAACCTGTTGATCGCCGATGGGCTGGCGACCGACACCGCATCCGCGCAGGCCTATGCGGCGACGCAGACATCGGCCCAGATCGCAAGCTACCTGCGCGCTAAGGCTCCGGCGACCCTGTTCACCACGCTGCTGACCAAGCTCGCGCCGTTGGGTCTGGCCGGCTCGGGGCCGATCCCGGAAGGGGTCGTGGTGCCGGTCGATCCGGTCGCGGCCATCGCCGCTGGAAACTACCTGAAGGTTCCGGTGCTGGCCGGCAACACGCGCGAAGAGGCCAAGCTGTTCCCGACATTTCTGGCTCTCTCGCCCGCGCTCGGCGGCATCAGTGGCCGGCTCGTGAACGACGCGACGCTGTTCACGACCCAGTTCAACTACAACCCCGACGCCGCGCCGACAGTGACCATCGACCAGTGGATCCCGGCCAAATACCTGCCGGTGACGACGCCGGTGACGGGCTTCAATGCCGAGACCGACCTCCTGAACAACATCTTCTTCATACCCAGTCGCGACAACGTGCTCAATGCACTGAAGGCGCAACAGCCGGCCGTGTGGTACTACCAGTTCGCCTGGAAGCAGGAACCGGCGCCTTGGAACGACATTTACGGTGCCGCCCATGCGTTCGATCTGCCGTTCTTGTTCGGCAACTTCGGTCCGTCTCTCTTTTCGAAGGTTGCCAACAGCACAGCCAACAAGCCAGGCCGCCTGGACCTGTCTGCGGCAATGATGAGCAGCGTGGCGGCGTTCGCCCGCGCCGGCGATCCGAACAATGCGGCACTCGGCGTGGTCTGGCCAGCCTGGCCGAAGGTTCTGGTCTTCGACGCGACGCAGGTTGCGAAAAGCATCTCCGTCCCTTAGACGATCAGCCCGACCTGAGGCAGGCGCAAGGGAGCCGCGCCTGTCCGGACACGACGAACGCAAGACCCAGGTCGGCTCGTCGGCCTCGTCAAGCAGGAAGAGGCAGCGCGACCGCCTCTATCCTTGGCCCGGCACGCAGGTCGAAATAGCTCTTGATCGCCGCGATCACCAGCGGCACGGCGCCGAACACGATGAAGACGACGTCGCCCGGCATGCGCAGCCACTCGATCAGATGCGACCGTTCGCTGCCGACGTAGTCCAGGCTGCGCGCGTGCCAGTATCCGTTCTGCAGCACGTCCCAGACCTGCAGCAGGCCGCCCGGGAACAGGCTCATGACCACCATCATCGCCAGCCCGACGTTCGTGCCCCAGAAGGCGCAGCGGATGTACTTCTCGATGCCCGGCCAGCGAGCCTCGCTGCTCGTCTGACGCAGCACGAAGACCATCAACGCGATCGCCAGCATGCCGAACACGCCCATCATGGCCGCGTGACCATGGTTCGGGGTGAGCAGGGTGCCGACCTCGTAGTAGCTGACGATCGGCAGGTTGAT
>JBDTJD010000441.1:0-4255 GCA_039935975.1 Caldimonas sp. | reverse complement strand
GCATCCCGATCAACCCCGGACGCGGCGGGGCTCGGCCTCTGTGCGCCGGCAGCTCACTCGTAGAATCCGCGGCAATGCAGCCCCGCCGGCCTTTCGCCCTGTTGCTCGGGGCCCTTCTCGCCGCGGCCGCTGCCTCGTCCGGAGCCGCGCCGCTGACCTCTTCGGCGCCGCCGCCCGGCGCGTCGGCGGCCACGCCGCCCGGCACCACCGATGCGGCATCTTCGCAGCCTCCGGCGGCGGCGGCACCGGTGTCTCTCTCGGCGCGCAAGATCTACGAGCAGGCGCGATCGCAGCTGGTCCAGATCCGCACGGTGCTCAAGGGGCGCGCCAGCCAGACCTCGGTCGGCTCGGGCTTCTTCGTGAGCAGCCAGGGCCACATCCTCACCAACTTCCACGTCGTCGCCGAGGCGGCGCTCAAGCCGGAGCGGCACGACCTCGTCTACGTGACCGCCGATGGCCGCGAGGCGCCGGTGCAGATCCTGCAGCTCGACGTGCTGCACGACCTCGCCCTGCTGCGCGCCGGCGACGCGAGCCCGAGCGCGGCCGGCGGCGCGGGCAAGACCTTCGACGCCCTGCCGTTTCGGCCGCTCGACACGCCGCTTGCACAAGGCGAGCGGATCTATTCGCTCGGCAACCCGCTCGACGTCGGCTTCACGATCACGCAGGGCACCTACAACGGCCTCGTGAAGCGCAGCTTCTATCCGCAGATCTTTTTCGGCGGCGCGCTCTCGGCGGGCATGAGCGGCGGACCCGCGCTCGACGACGAGGGCCATGTCGTCGGCGTCAACGTCGCGCGCCGCGTCGACGGCGAGCAGGTGAGCTTCCTCGTTCCGGCCGAGTTCGCGATCGCGCTTCTGGCGCGCGGCAAGGATGCCGCTCCGCTCGTCGGCCCGGCCTACGGGATCGTCGACGAGCAGCTGCAGAAGCACCAGCAGGCCCTCACCGACCGATTCATCCAGCAAGGCTGGAAGGAAGACACCCATCCCCGCTATCACGTGCCGGTGCCGCGCGACCTCTTCATGCGCTGCTGGGGCTCGAGCGAGGTCTCGCGCACCGGCGGGCTGGACTTCGAGCGCTCCGACTGCGTCATGGACACGCGCATCTTCGTCGGCGACTTCACGACCGGCACGATCTCGCTGCGCCACGAGAGCTACGACGGCGCCAAGCTCGGCCCGCTGCGCTTCGCGGCCCGCTACTCGCAGAGCTTTCGCAACGAGGCGTTCGTGCGCCTCGGCGCTCAATACCAGACCAAGCCCCGCTGCAACGAGGACTTCGTCGACCGCAACGGCCTGCCGCTGCGCGCCGTCGTCTGCATGCGCGCGTACAAGAAGCTGCCGCAGCTCTACGACGTCGCCGTGCTGGTCGCCACGCTCGACCAGAGCCAGGCGGGCGTGCAGGGCCGCTTCGACGCGCAGGGCGTGAGCTTCGCCAACGCGCAGCGCCTCGCGCAGCACTATCTCGACGCCTACCGATGGATGCAGCCGCCCGCCCCGGCGCACTAGCCGCGCCCGGCGCGGCACTCGCGCTGGTCGAGGCGATCGACTGCGACGGCCTCGTGCGCCAGGCCTGGCGCATCGACCGCTGGCCGGTCACGATCGGCCGCGCGCTCGACAACACGGTCGTGCTGAGCGACGCTCACGTCGCGGCGCACCACGCGACGATCGATCTCGTCGCGCCCGCGCCGCCGCTCGACGTCGACGTCGACGTGCCGTCCGAAGCCGTGCCGGCGCCGGACGCGACACGCATCGCCGTCACTGCCGGCGCGACACGAAACGGCGTCGCGATCGGGCGCGACCGCCTGAGCGCGGGCGAGAGCCGCGTCGTCGTCGATACGAGAAGCGATCTCGACCTGCACGTCGGCCGCACCCAGCTTCGCGTTCGCCTGGCCGGCCAGACGCTCGACCCCGAGCTGGTGATGGCGCCCGCCGTGACGAGCGATCGTCACTGGCTGCCGACGCTGGCGATCGCGCTCGTCGTCCTGCTGTTCGTGCTCGCCACCACCTGGATCGACACCGATCCCGACAACTTCTCGCGCGCCGCCGGCGCGATCACGCTCACCACGATCGCCGCCGGCGCGATCTGGTGCGGGCTCTGGGCGCTCCTGTCGAAGACCTTCACCCGCCAGGGCCACTTCGGCTGGCACGTGCGCGTATTCGTCATCGCCAGCCTCGCGACCATGGTCCTGGGCGCGCTGCCGCCTCTCGTCGCCTTCGCGTTCTCGTGGCCCTGGGTCACCGACTTCAGCTTCGTCGCCGTCTACGCGACGGTCGCGGCGGCGATCTACTTCCACCTCCTCGCGGTGGAGCCGGCGCGCGTTCGCCTGATGCGCGCGATGGCCATCACCGGCTTCGTCGCCGGTGTCGCGCTCTCGCTCTGGTTCAACGTCCAGCGCACCGGCCGGCCGGGCGAGGAGCTCTACATGAACCACCTCTTTCCACCGCAGCTGCGCGTCGCCAGGCCCGTGGCCGTCGATCGCTTCGTGCAGGAGCTCGGGCCCATGCAGGCGATCCTCGATCGCAAGGCCAAGGAGCCCGCCAGCGGCGACGGCGACCCACGCGCAGGAGGCGACGACGATGAATGAAGTGGCACGTTCGAGCCGTACGGTGCTCGTCACCGGCGGCAGCCGAGGCATCGGCGCCTCCACCTGCCGGCTTGCCGCCGCGCAAGGCTGGGCCGTGGCCGTGAACTACGCCAGGGACCGCGCCGCCGCCGACATCGTCGTCGCCGAGATCGTCGCCGACGGCGGCGTGGCGATGTCGTTCCGGGGCGACGTCGCGAGCGATGCCGACGTGCGGGCGATGTTCGCCGCGATCGACGGTGCGCTGCCGCCGCTCGGCGGCCTCGTCAACAACGCCGGCGTCGTCGACCTCGGTTCGCGCGTCGACGCCATGAGCATCGAGCGGTTGCAGCGCATGTTCGCGATCAACGTCTTCGGCAGCTTCTACTGCGCGCGCGAGGCGATCCTGCGCATGACGACGAAGCCGGCCGGCGCCGCCCGCGGCGCGCACGCCGGCGGCGCGATCGTCAACGTGTCGTCGGCGGCGGCCAAGCTCGGCGGCCCCGGCCAGTACGTCGACTACGCCGCGGCCAAGGGCGGCATCGAGACCTTCACGATCGGCCTGGCGAAGGAACTCGCCGGCGAAGGCATCCGCGTCAATGCGGTCCGGCCCGGCATCATCGACACCGACATCCACGCCTCGGGGGGCGCGCCCGGGCGCGTCGCCCAGATCGCGCCGCAGCTGCCGATGCAGCGCGCCGGCACCGCCGACGAGGTCGGCGAGGCGATCGTGTGGCTGCTCTCGGAGAAGTCGAGCTACACCACCGGCTCGACGCTCGAGGTGACGGGCGGCCGCTGAGGCCGATTGCTTCCGTCGTCCGGCCGCCGGCGACCCGTGTGCTGACGCCTACCGCCGCAACGCCACCGCGAAGCCCCGCATCACCGCGGGCCGCGCCATCATCGCGGCGTACCAGCGCCCGACGTTCGGGTAGTCGGCAAGATCGATGCGGTGGCGCTCGTGGCGCCAGGCCCAGCCGAGGATCGCGAAGTCGGCGATCGTGACCTCGGCGCCCGCGAAGCAGGCGTTGTCCGCCAGGCGCGCGTCCATCACCTCGTAGAGGCGGCGCGTCTCGGTCATGTAGCGCTCGAGGCCGTAGCGCCGATCGCCTTCGTCCTGCAGTGCGGCGAAGTGATGCACCTGGCCGGGAATCGGGCCGAAGCCGCCCATCTGGAACATCAGCCACTCCAGACAGGCGATGTGCGCGGCCGGCGCCTGCGGCCAGAACCGCCCCGTCTTCTCGCCGAGGTAGATGAGGATCGCTCCCGACTCGAACACGCTCACCGGCCGGCCGCCCGGCCCGTCGGGGTCGACGATCGCCGGGATCTTGTGGTTCGGGCTGATCTTGGCGAACGACGGCGCGTGCTGCTCGCCCTTCGTGATGTCGACGACGTGGACGTCGTACGGCAGCCCCATCTCCTCGAGGGCGACGCTGATCTTGCGGCCGTTCGGGGTGTCGAACGCGTAAAGCGCGATCGTCACGCGGCGCCCTTGGCGCGCGGCGCCGGCGCTTGCTGGATCCAGCGCTGGCTCGCCGCGACCACGGCAATGATCACGATACCGACCAGGTCGCTTCGCCACCCCGGCGTGATCAGCACCAGCGCCGCGATCAGCAGCAGGATGCGCTCCCAGCTGCGCGCCCGGCCCCAGAAGAAGTGCTCGTGCAGGCCGCCGGCCAGGCAGGTGACGCCGATGATCGC
>JBDTJD010000440.1:0-2763 GCA_039935975.1 Caldimonas sp. | reverse complement strand
TGCAATGACCGCGGCGCGGGCCGCGGGCCATGTGCTCGGCGCGGAGTTGCGCGCCTGCGGCGTCGACCTCAGCTTCACGCCGGTGCTCGATCTCGACCACGGCGGGAGCGGCGTCATCGGCGACCGCGCCTTCCATCGCGACCCACGCGTCGTCGCGATGCTCGCCGGCGCACTCGTCCACGGCCTGTTGCAGGCGGGCATGCACAACTGCGGCAAGCACTTCCCCGGTCATGGCTACGTGAAGGCCGACAGCCACCACGAGATTCCGATCGACGATCGTCCTCTCGCGGAGATCCTCGCCGACGATGCGCGCCCGTACGAGTGGCTCGCCGGCGCGCTGGCGAGCGTGATGCCGGCGCACGTGATCTATCCGTGCGTCGACGCGCGACCGGCGGGGTTTTCTCAGCGGTGGCTGCGCGAGATCCTGCGCCTCCAGCTCGGCTTCGACGGCGCCATCTTCAGCGACGATCTCAGCATGGCCGGAGCTCGCCGGATCGGCGACCTCGAGGTGAGCTACGCCGAGGCAGGCGCGCTTGCGCTCGCCGCGGGCTGCGACATGGTGCTGCTCTGCAACCAGTCGCTCGATGGCGGCCGGGCCGTCGACGACCTCCTCGACGGTCTGCTAGGCGCGCAATCCGCCGGCCACTGGCAGGCCGACGCCGACAGCGAGGCACGTCGGCTCGCCTTGCTGCCCGCGTCGATGCCGATCGCCTGGGAGGAGCTCATGCACGATCCGGCGTACCAGCGCGCGCTCGAGCGCCTGCCCTGACGGCCGGCACAAGTCGAAAAAAAGCCGCCCCGGCTTGACGGGGCGGCTTCAGTTCGAAGGGCCCTAGAGCGAGCCCTGCGTTTCCTGGCTGCCCGTTTCGAACGGCAGGCGAACCTGCGAGAGATCCTTCTTCGTCTCGACGAGAACGAGCGGACCGTCGTCAGCCGCGGGAGCCGCACGGATCTCGCGCGGCGCCGGCCTGGGCGGGACGTTCGCGGCCATCGCTGCCCGTGCTGCCTCGACCTTGCTCGAGTCGGATTTGACCCACATCAGCCCGGCCGATTCCGCGACCGCTTCCAGCGACTCGACTGGCAGCGCGTAGGCGGCCGATGAGGCGATCGGAGCGTGCGATTCGACGGGCGGCGGCTCGCTGCGAGTCACCGGCGCCGGGGCGCGCGCTCTTTCGACCGGAGCATGCGCCGGGGGCTCCACGCGCTGCTCGACAGGCGCGTCGACCGGCTCGTGGCGGGACCCCTCGAGCTGCGCGGCGACTGGCGCGGGTGCATCCGCGGGAGTCGCCCATGGAGTGGCGGCCTCATTGCTCGAAGCAAAGTCCCGGGAGTCCTGTGCCGGCTCAGAGTCGACCGGCGAACCGTTGCCGACGGCCGTCTGCGCATCGCCTTCGCGCGGACCGCGTCCGCGACCACCGCGGCTGCGTCGGCGGCCGCCTTCGCGCGGCTCCGACGGCGCGCCGTCGTCGCTCGATGCCGCGGGTGCTTCGCCACTCTCGGGATCGGGCAAGGCGAACGAATCGCTCACCGGGTCGACGGTCGCGTCGTCCGTCACGGCGACTCGGGCCTCGGCCTCGCGGCGCAGGCGCTCGCGGTCGGCGTCGCTCAGCGACAGGTCGTCGGCGAACGCGCTCACGCTTCCGTCGTCGCGATCACGGCCACGGCCGCCGCGGCGGTTGCGACGCCGGCCGCCCTGGCGCTCGGCGGAGCCCTCGGCACCGTCGACGGGCTGTGCGTTCGGCTGGGTGTCGTCGAACGACGGCGCCTTCGCCGCGTCGGAAGAGGCCGCACCGGCTTCGCCGCGATCGTTTCGATCGCCACGGGGCGCGCGCGGCTCACGCGGTTCGCGGCCCTCGCGCGGCTCGCGACCTTCTCTCGGCTCGCGAGCCTCTCTCGCGGACCGCGCTTCGCCGCCCTCCTCGCCGGCGCGGGCGGCCTCGACGGGCCGATCGCTGCGACGCCCGCGGGACGAGCCCGAGTTCGCCTCGGCGCTGACGTCGGCGGTGCGATCTCCGCGCGGGCCGTCACGGCCACCGCGTCCACCGCGTCCACCGCGTCCGCCGCGCTCGCTGCGTTCGCCACGCTCGGAACGATCGCCACCCCGTTCACCACGCTCGCGCCGCGGTGTTTCCCCCGCGACGGCCGCAGCAGCGGGCAAGGCAGCCCGTGGCGCGGGCGCCGGAGCAGGTTCGGGCGCACCCAGAAGGGACTTGACCCACGAGAAGAACCCGCCTCCGGCCGGGACGGGAGGCGCAACCGGCGGTGCGATCGGCGCGCGGGGCGCTGCGACCGGCAGGGCCGAAGCGGTGGCCGCCGGAGCAGGCGGGCGCTCGGCCGGCGTCGGCGCGGGCGTCTCGGGCAGGATGCCCTTGATGACCGGCTCCTGCTTGGCCTTGGTCTTCTCGCGGCGCGTGATGCCGACCTCTTCCTCCTGCTCGTCGACCATCGTGTAGCTGGCCTGCAGGTTCTCGAGGCGCGGATCGTCGTGGCGCAGCCGCTCGAGGCGGTAGTTCGGCGTCTCGAGGTTCTTGTTCGGCACGAGCAGCACGGTGACGCGCTGCTTCAGCTCGATCTTGGTGATCTCCGTACGCTTCTCATTGAGGAGGAACGAGGTCACTTCCACGGGCACCTGCACGTGCACGGCGGCGGTGTTGTCCTTCATCGACTCTTCCTGGACCATGCGCAGGATCTGCAGCGCGCTGGACTCGGTGTCGCGGATGTGGCCGGTGCCGTTGCAGCGCGGGCAGGTGATGTGGCTGCCTT
>JBDTJD010000439.1:0-4408 GCA_039935975.1 Caldimonas sp. | reverse complement strand
ACCTGCACACGATGGATGCCAACGGCGGCAACATCACCCAGATCTCGTTCAACCAGAGCCACGACCGCAATCCGACGATCCGCCAGAACGGCGACATCATGTTCTCGCGCTGGGATCACGTCGGCGGGCGCAACCACTTCAAGGTGTTCCGCGCCAAGCCGGACGGCACCGACATGTTCGTGCTCTACGGAGCGCACAGCGAAGGCAACAGCTTCCTTCACCCCCGCGACATGGACCCGAAGGGCAAGTACGCGGGCTTCCTGACCTCCGACCTGATGCCGCTCTCGGGCACGCACGAAGGCGGCGGCCTGGTCCTCATCGACGCCGCCAACTTTTCCGAGCAGAACGCGCCGGCCAATCCGGGCGTCACCGGCGTCGGCCAGAAACAGGCGACGGCGCAGCTGCTGAGCCTGGGCCGAGGCGTGTCGCAGTACGGCCGCGTCTCGACGCCGTTCCCGCTCTGGGACGGCACCGACCGCGTGCTCGTCTCGTACGCGCCGTGCGAAGTCAGGAAGCAGGGCATCGTCGTGTCGTGCGCGACGCTGACCGCCGCCGAGATGGCGCGCCTGGGCGACAGCGAGCGCCTGGTCGAGGACATCGCCGCCGACGCCATCCAGGACAACGTCAGCCCGTCGTACGCGATCTACATGTTCGATCCGGCGGCGCAGACCTTCCTGATCGTCGCCGCCCCGCCGCCGGGCAAGATGAACCACCACCCGGTCGCGATCCAGCCGCGCACCGAGCCGAACGCAACCGAGCCGACCAACGTCGACGCGACGCTCGCGGCGCAGAACCTCGCCCTCATCGAAGTGCGCAGCGTCTACGACACCGACGGCCTCGGCCGCATGGGCGCGGGCGTTCTCAGCGCCGCCGACCTGCCGGCCGGCTGCACGACCGCGATCCCGCTGATGGCGCCGACCGATCCGGGCGACACGCGGGCGCAGATCGCCAACCTCGTGAAGATGAAGGACCCGGCCGACGCCGCCTATGGCTGCTCGCCCGCTCGCTTCATCCGCGCCGTGCGCGCCATCGCCCCGGGCGCCGGCATGAGCGGCATGCGCCAGGCGATCGGCGAGACCGAGTTCGAGATGCAGCAGATCCTCGGCTACGCGCCGATCGAGCCCGACGGCTCCTTCAAGCTGACCATCCCCGCCGACACCCCGATCGCGCTCTCGGTGGTCAACGAGAAGGGCCAGGGATTCCAGACGCACACCAACTGGATCCAGGTGCGCCCGGGCGAGCGTCGCACCTGCGACGGCTGCCACAGCCCGCGTCGCGGCGGCGCCATCAACTCCGGCTCGGTCGTGAACACGGTCTCGACCTCCGTGAAGGCGACGCTGCAGAGCGCCCACCTTTCGGGCGAGACGATGGCCTCGACCCGCACCCGCCTCGATCCGACCGCGCTCAACCTGGTCAACGACCTGATGTACTCCGACTACTGGGCCGACACGTCCAAGCCGGGCATCACCGGCCGTGCGTCGATCGCGCTCAAGTACACCGGCAACGCCGCGCCGGCCGATGACCTCGTCACGCCGGTGCCCGTGAACGGCATCATCAACTACCCGACGCACATCGCGCCACTCTGGACGCGCAACCGCGGGCCGAACACCTGCACCGGCTGCCACAACGATCCGGACAAGCTCGACCTCGGCGCGCAGATCGGCGGCACCGGCCGGACGACCTCGTACCAGGAGCTGATGCTCGGCGACCCGCAGATCGATCCGGTCACCGGCCTGCCGCAGACCAGGATCGAAGACGGCATTCTCATGATCGTCCGCGGTCCGGCGCTCGTCGACACCATGGCGAGCGAAGGCGAGGCGCTCGGCCTGGCCCGCAAGAGCCGTCTCATGGAGATCATGAGCGGGCAGTCGCTGATGTCGGGCGCCGACGCGAAGACGGCGCATCCGAACCCGCCCGGCACCGCGCCGAACCACGCGACGATGCTCAATAAGGCCGAGAAGCGCCTCATCGCCGAGTGGATGGACCTGGGCGGCAAGTACTTCAACGACCCGTTCGATCCGGGTGCGAACGTGCGCACGATCACCGGCCTCGACGAAGGCGCGTTCGCCACCAACGTGCTGCCGATCCTGTCGAAGACCTGCGCGGCGTATTGCCACCAGGCCGTCGGCAGCAGCAGCTCGTCGACGCCGGGCGCCGCGGGAGTTCCGGTCGGCACGTCGTTCACCAACAACCGCTTCGTCCTCACGGGCGACGTCAAGGGTGACTACGGCGTGACGCTGTCGATGATCTCGAACGCCTGCAACGCAGCCTCCAACTACCTGCTGAGCAAGCCCTCGACCGTCCCGCACCCGCCGGGCCGGATGACCGGCAACCCGCCGGTCCCCGTGACCATCCCGGTCCTTCCCGTCGGCAGTGCTGACTACAACACCATCGCAAGCTGGATAGCTACCGGCTGTTGACCACCTGATGATCCTTCACCGGAACCTTCTTTCAACCGTACTGCTGGGAACGCTGGTCGCCTGCGGCGGGTCGTCGTCGAATCCCTTCGACAACCCCGCGACGATCAGCAACCCCCAAGGAGCGACCGGCCAGCATCTGTCCTTCGCGTACTTCCAGAAGTGCGTGAACCCGATCTTCCTCGCGCAGCTCCAGATCCAGCTGAACGGGGTCACCTCCACCAACACCTGCGCCGGCTCGGGCTGCCACGACACCGTGACAGGCACGGGCGGCGCCTTTCGCGTGGTGCCCGCCGCAGCGCAGGTCGACGTCACGCTGGCGACGAACACGCCCGCCGTGATCCGCGCGGCCGACATCTACAAGAACTTCTACTCGGCCCAGGGCGAGGTCATCCTCGGCTCGATCACCGAGAGCCGGCTGCTCACCAAGCCGCTCCTGCTCGGCGTGCTGCATGGCGGCGGCCTCATCTTCCCGAGCCAGACCGATCCCAACGCGAAGATCATCCAGTACTGGATCAGCCATCCTGCCCCGCTCGGGCAGGACGAGTTCAGCACCGCCTCCTACAGCATGTTCACGCCGCCTGACCCGACGGTCGGCACGTGCAATACCCAGTGAGGGCCGCTCTCTTCGCGATGGCGCCGCGCCGGCGCAGGGGACGCGTGGCCGCTTCGCTGCGACACGTCGTTACGTTTGTCGGCCTCGCCGGCGTCCTCGTGGCGGGAACGGTTCACGCCGCTGACCCGGTCGCGCCCGATGCTGCGGCCCCGGCGGCGCCCGCCGCCGCAGCCGCGCCGGCAGCGGCGACGAAGACCGCGAGCGCGTCGGCCAAGATCGAGCGTCTTCAGGTCACTGACCCGTACATCGAACTGCGCACCGGTCCCGGCCGCGGCTTTCCGGTCTTCTTCGTCACCAAGCGCGGCGACTTCATCGAGATCGAGCTGCGCCACACCGACTGGTACCGCGTCAGGACCGACGACGGCAAGGTCGGCTGGGTGACGCGCCAGCAGCTCGAATCGACGCTCACGGCGGCCGGCGGCCGGAAGAGTTTTCGTGACGTGCTGCTCGACGACTTCCTGAGCCGCAAGGTTCAGCTCGGCGGCGCCTGGGGCCACTTCCATTCCGAGCCGATGTTGAAGCTGTGGACCAGCTACCGCTTCTCGGAGACGCTCAGCCTCGAAGGCACGATCGGCCAGGTGCAGGGCGTGTTCTCGGGATCCGACTTCTGGCACCTCAACATCGTCGCCGAGCCCTGGTCGGACCGGCGCATCTCGCCGTTCTTCGGCGTCGGTGTCGGCAAGTTCAAGAACTTTCCCAACCTGAGCCTGATCGGCGCGACGACGACCGACGCCAAGCTCGCCAACGCCCAGATCGGCGTGCGCTACCACCTGACCGACCGCTTCGTCATGCAGGTCGACTACTCGCTCTACACGGCCTTCGTGAGCGACCAGCGCTCGACCGAGTACCGGGCCCTCACGGCGGGCGTCTCCTTCTTCTTCTGACGCCGCGGTCCGGCCGTCGTTCCTGAGGCACAACCCAATGAAAAACAAGATCCTGCGCACCGCTCTCCTGGCCACCGCACTGGCGGCCACCTCCTTCGCCGCGCTCGCCGCCGATCCGCCGGCCGCCAACACCGACCAGGTCGTCGTGCCGCAGGTCGACCGGCGCGACATCGGCGTGCCGAAGTTCCCGTCGAACGATTTCGAGTTGGGACTCTTCGGAGGCACCTACTCGACGCAGAACTTCGGCTCGAGCTTCGTCTACGGACTGCGCGCCGGCTACCACATCACCGAGGATTTCTTCGTCGAGGGCGTGTACGCCCAGACCAAGGTGAGCGACGAGCAGTTCCGGCAGATCCTGCCGGGCGGCATCTTCGCCGAGGAGCGCACCAAGCTCAGCTACTACAACTTCTCGGCCGGCTACAACCTGCTGCCGGGCGAGATCTTCATCGGCAGCCGCCGCGCCAAGCCGTCTCAGCTGTACATCGTCGCCG
>JBDTJD010000438.1:0-3819 GCA_039935975.1 Caldimonas sp. | reverse complement strand
CGATGTACATGCCGGCACAGAAATCGCCGTCGCGCTGGAAGCGGAGCAGGCCGTTCGCGGGCAGCTCCGCCAGGGCGACCAGCTTCTGCTCGATGCACAGGCGCATCGCGCCGAGGACGTTGGCGACTCCGGCGTGGAGCGCGACGTCGCCGGCGCCGGCGCGGGCGCGGGCCAGTACCGCGGCGCTGGCGCCGAACTCGAAGCCGGCGAGCGCGCCCGAGGGTGCGACCAGCGGGCGGCGCGCGCCGAGGCCGATCGGTGCATCGACGGCAACGCCGCTGGTCATCGTTGTCGGGCCTGTGGCGGCAGGCCGGACAGCAACCTGTGCTTTGGCCGGAGCGTCGGTCGAGCGACGACCGCCGGTCAGCTTCTTGAGGAGGGCACCGAACATGAGCGCGAGGCTAAAGCCGCCGCGGCGCGGTCCATCCGTCGAAATGCGGCCGCTTCCCGCACCAGTTCGCAGCGACGCCGGTCCTTGCGGGAAGCGATCCGGACCTCGAGCGGCATGAGCAGGCCGCCGGGCACTGGCGTCACCGGGCGCGTTCGAAATCCGCACCATTCAGGTTCACAATCTGGACAGGCGCAACTGCGGCCGATGCCGCGAGGAGGATGCATGACACGAGTCTCGAATCCCGGGCGGCGGCGTCTGGTCGCCGGAGGAGTCGGTGCCGCGGCGGCCAGCGTCATGCCGCTCGGCGGACTGGCTTTCGCGCAAAGCGGCACCGTGGAGTTGCCGTTCGCGAACGGCGCACGCAAGCTCGTCGCGTTCCCCGAGAAGCGGCCGATGATCGTCCTCACGTCGCGGCCGCCGCAGCTCGAGACGCCGTTCTCGGTCTTCAACGACGGCGTGATCACGCCCAACGATGCGTTCTTCGTGCGCTATCACAACGCCGGCATTCCCACCTCCATCGATGCCGCCACGCACGTCATCAAGGTCGGCGGCAATGCGGCCGGCAAGCCGCTGTCGCTGACGCTGGCCGATCTGAAGTCGCAGTTCAAGCCGGTCGAGATCGTCGCGGTGAACCAGTGCTCGGGCAACAGCCGCGGCTTCTTCGATCCGCGCGTCACTGGCGGCCAGTCCGCCAACGGCGCGATGGGCAATGCGCGCTGGACCGGCGTGCCGCTGAAGGACATCCTGGCCCGCGCCGAGATCAGGAACTCGGCCAAGCAGGTCACCTTCGACGGCCTCGACACCGCCCTGTTCGGAGGTGGCGACTTCGTCAAGGCGCTCGACGTGGCGCAGGCCATGGATCCCGATGTCCTGGTCGCCTGGCAGATGAACGGCGCCGACATCCCGATGCTCAACGGCTACCCGGTCAAGCTGATCGTTCCGGGCCACTACGGCACCTACTGGGTCAAGCACCTGTCGCAGATCGACGTCATCGACAACGTCTTCGAAGGCTTCTGGATGAAGCCGGGCTACCGCGTTCCCGACAACGACTGCGTCTGCGTCGCGCCGGGCACCGCGCCCGCCGCCACCCGGCCGATCGATCGCTTCACGGTGCGCTCGTTTGTCACGTCGCTCGTCGACGGGCAGCGAATCGCCAGGGGCACGAACACGGTCGTGCGAGGCATCGCGTTCGACGGTGGCAAGGGCATCCGCGAAGTCGGCGTCTCGATCGACGGTGGCCAGACCTGGCGCCAGGCTCAGCTCGGCGCCGACCTCGGCCGCTATTCGTTTCGCGAGTTCACTTTCGGCTTTGTCGCCGACAAGCCGGGCGTCGTCGACGTGCGCTCCTGCGCCTGGAGCAATTCGGGTGTGGGGCAGCCGACGACGGCGGTCTGGCAGCCTTCGGGCTACATGAGGAACGTGATCGAGTCCACCAAGGTGGTCGTGGCATGACAGCGAGGAAGACATCCATGCACCCGTCCATCCGTCTCGTTGCGCTTGCCGCTTCCTTCACGGCCCTCGCTCTCACGGCTTCGGCGGCGCCGAAGACCATGGTGCTGCCTCCCGACGGCGCGCAGCTCCTGCCAAGCTCGCTTCCGGGCTACGCCAAGGCGCAAGCCAACTGCGTCGTCTGCCACTCGGCCGAATACATGCTGACTCAGCCGCCGAACGCATCGCGCGCCTATTGGGAGGCGATGACCAAGCGGATGAAGGCGGTGTTCAAGGCGCCGATCAACGACGCCGACATCCCCGACATCGTCGACTACCTCTCCGCAACCTACGGCAACCACAAGCCCTGAGCGACGGCGCGCAGGCTCGGCGGGCGAGGCCGCGGGGCGCTGCGACGCTCAGTGCAGGGTGACCTTGGCGATGCTCCTGGCGGTCGGGTCGGTGACCCAGAGCGTATCGAGGCCGCCGATCCTGGGGCCGGCCGCGATCGCATTGAGCTGCACGTTCGGCAGCACGCCGCCGAACAGCGAGATCGCGCCGGCTGGCGTGATGCGGCCGATCAGGCCGTCGGAATAGTCGGTGAACCAGACGTTGCCGTCGCCCGCCGCGGTGATGCCGCCGAAGAGCGTGAAGGCGCCGGTCAGGCCCGTGCTGAAGAGCGTGACGTTGCCAGTGGCGGGATCGATGCGGCCGATCGCCGGGCCGCCGAAGCCGTTCTTCGCGAACCAGACGTTGCCGTCGGCGCCGGCGGTCATGGCGACGATCGTGCCGTTGACGAGCCGTGTCGTGAACTCGGTGATCTGGCCCGACGGCGTGACGCGGCCGATCAGGCTGGTCGACGCGTACGGGCTGCTCTCGGCGAACCAGACGTTGCCGTCGGGACCGGCGGTGATCGAGGTCGCCGGCGCGAGCAGCGGGCCGAACTCGGTTGCCATCTGCGCGCCGACGTCGAAGCGGCCGATGCGCGGGCCGTTGTACTCGGTGAACCAGAGGTTGCCGTCGGGGCCGGTCGTCGACACGTAGGCCTGCGAGCCGGGCGTGATGCCCGTGCAGACGATGCGCACGAAGCTGTTGGCGACGTCCGGCGGCGTGTTGCTGCAGCTCGCGACGCTGATCGGGCCGGTCGCGGCCGTGCTGCACGTCGTCGAGGTGAATGCGTTGCCTGCGCCGGCCGGCGTGTCGGTGCAGGCCGCGACCAGCGTCGGCCCGGTCGTGGCCGTGCTGCATGTCGTCGACGTGAAGGCGTTGCCGGCACCTGCCGGCGCGTCGGTGCAGGCCGCGACCAGGGTCGGGCCGGTCGGCACTGTGTTGCAGGTCGTCGTCGTGAAGCTGTTGCCGGCGTTCGCGGAGGACGGCATGCAGGCCGCCGTCGGCGTCGGCCCCGTCGGCACGGTGCGGCAGGTGAGGACGCCGGGCTGCGCCACGCAGCTGCCGGTCGCGACCGGCGTGCACACCGAGGTGGCCGTGACGCACGACTGGTCCTGCGAGGTGCTGACCGTGGTCTGCGAGGTGCGCCGGCTGATCTGCGCCGTGCGGGCGCTGATCTGGAACGTGCTCTTCATGAGCGGCGTCGCGAACTCGCTCGCCACCTGCGTCGTGATGTCGATCTTGCCGATCGTGCCGGCGACGGCGATGCCGGCGAGCGGATCGGCAAACCAGATGTGGCCGTCCGGCCCTCGGGTGAGCGGGCCGGGATTGAAGGTCGCGATCACGGCCGGGCCGGTGACCGGATAACTGACGACGCCTGCCGCCGTCATGCGGCCGATCTGGTTGGGTGCGAAGCCGGCGCTGAACCACATCGTGCCGTCGCCCGCCTGCGCGATGCTGCCGCCGGCCAGGGCCGGGATCACCATGCCGGCGGTGGCCGGCAACTCGACCACGGTCGGGTCGCCCGGGGCGGACGGCGCCGGAGCAGGGGCGGGTGCGGGGGCAGGTGCCGGCGCCGGGGCCGGCGCGGGCGGCGTCGTCGACGCGTCCAC
>JBDTJD010000437.1:0-10311 GCA_039935975.1 Caldimonas sp. | reverse complement strand
CGTCAGGGCAGACCGCCCCATTCCGTCACATCGAACGGCCACGTCAGCAGGACCTCGTCGGCCACGGCGATCGGATCGCGGTGGCCGCGCACCGCATGCAGGGCCTGCGCGAGAGCGATCAGCTGCGTCTTCGTCATCGGCGCACCCCGGGAGACGAGGTGCGCATGAAACGCGTAGCGCCAGGCGAAGCGATCCATGGCGGATTGGGTCTTGAACGAATGTCGGCTCACGGCCAGCCGTTCGAGGCAAGGAACATACCGGCGCCCGAGTGACGACTTTCGCCTCCCGGATTCGAGGGGGATGGCCGTACGCAATCGCTATGCCTGAACGCTCCGTGTTTGCCATGGGCCGGGGCCCTTGCCATTCGTCCGCGATGGTCGGAAGATGATCGGCCGCTCGATGACAGGGCGGTCCAGACAAGGAGACATCATGAAGAAGGCCGCATTCGTCGCCTGCAGCTTGCTGCTGGGCCTGCCCGCGCTGGCCGCCGATCCGATCCGCATCGGCGTCATCTCCGAGGCGCAGGCGGTCGCCGGCTCGTCGATCGGCCCCGCCGCGCAACTCGCGGCGGAGGAGATCAACGCCAAGGGCGGCGTCGACGGGCGCAAGGTCGAGATCGTCGTCTACGACGACCACTCCTCCTCGGCCGATGCCGTGCGCGCCTTCCAGCGCGCCGTCAGCGAGGACAAGGTCCACGCCGTCATCGCGAGCTACATCTCCGAGGTCGTCCTCGCGCTCGAGCCCTGGGCCGGGCGGCTGAAGACGGTGATGATCACCCCGGGCGCCGCGTCCGACGTGATCACGCAGAACATCGCCAAGGACTACGAGCACAACAAGTACACCTTCCACGGCTACCTGACGTCGAGCGCGCTGGCCGGCCTGGTCTGCGATGCCGCCAAGGACCTGCTCGTCACGCCGCTGAAGATGAAGACGGCGGTCATCGTCAGCGAAGACGCCGCATGGACGACGCCGCTCGACGCGGGCTACGAGGCGTGCTTGCCGAAGGCGGGGCTCAAGGTGCTCGACCACGTGCGCTTCTCGCCCGACACGACCGACTTCACGCCGATCTTCAACAAGATCGAGGGCCTCAAGCCCGACGTCATGATCACCGGCATCTCGCACGTCGGCACGCAGCCGACGGTGCAGTGGAAGAGCCAGCAGGTGCCGATCCCGATGTTCGGCATCTCGTCGCAGGCGACCAACTCGACGTTCTGGAAAGACACCAACGGCGCCACCGAGGGCGTGCTCTTCAACGCTGTTTCCGGCCCCGGCGTGGCGGTCACGCCGAAGACGCTCCCGTTCGTCGCCGCGTTCCAGAAGAAGTACGGCAACGTGCCGGCGTACTCCGGCTACACGGCGTACGACGAGGTCTACATGATCGCCGAGGCCGTCCACCGCGCCAACTCGACCGACAGCGACAAGCTGGTCGAGGCGTTGGAGAAGACCGACTACGTCGGCACGATCGGCCGCGTCGCTTTCCTGCCCAAGGGCGATCCGCACGTCCACGGCCTTCGCACCGGGCCCGGCTACATCACCGGACTGATGCTGCAGTGGCAGGACGGCAAGCAACTCAACCTCTGGCCGAAGGAACTTGCCGCTGGCAGCTTGCGCTTCCCGGCCTTCATCAAGGTCGCGACGCACTGATCTTCGCCTCGCGGGCCGGCCTCGTCGTCGGCCCGTCTCGATCCACCGTTCAGCCCAGGATCGGCGGTTAAAAGCGCATGCTGTTCTGGCAGATATTGATCGACGGCTTTGCCATCAGCGCGCTGTATGCGCTTGGCGCCACGGGCTTCACGCTCATCTTCGGCGTCTCGGGCGTGCTCAACCTGTCGCATGGCGCGATCATGGTCGCGGCCGCGGTCGCCGCGTGGGCGGCGGCCGGACTGCTGCATCTCAACGCCTACGCGGCGTCGCTGATCGGCATCGCGGTCGGCATGCTGCTCGCCTTCGCGACGTACTTCATCACCGTGCGGCCGATCCAGCAGTCGGCGCGCATCGCCGAGTCCGAGAAGGAGATCTTCATCCTCACCGCGACGCTGCTCTGGGGGATCATCATCCAGGAGTTCGTCGCCTACCTTTTCACCAACAACGCCAAGACGGTGCTGCCGATCGTGGAGGGCGTCGTCACGGTGTTCGGCGTCCGCACCCCGACCAACGAGTTCTTCACGGCCCTCGTCTGCTGGGTCGTCATCGGCCTCTTGTGGCTGCTGGTCAACCGCACGCGGCGCGGCAAGGCGGTCATGGCCGCCTCGATGAACCCGCGCGGCGTCACGCTGCTCGGGATCGACCTGTCGAGCATCTACCTCACGGTCTGGGCGATCTACGGATTTCTGGCCGGCGTCGCGGGCATCCTGCTCGGCATGTTTCTCGGCGTGAGCTCGTACAGCGTCGGACCGCTCACCGCCAGCGCGTTCTCGATCGTCGTGCTGGGCGGCCTCGGCAGCGTTTCCGGCTCGCTGATTGCCGCCTATGTCGTCGGCTACCTCGAGACGCTGACGGCCTACATGATTTCGCCTGCCTACCGCACCATCCCCGCGCTGCTGCTGCTCGTGGCCGTCATGTACGTTCGCCCGCAGGGCCTCTTCGGACGGCGATAGCGGCCCATGGGTCCACTGGTGCGATCGCGACTGTTCTGGATCGGCATCGTCACGCTGGTCGCTGGCGCGCTGCTGCCGCTCGTCGCCTCCGGCTACGTGCTGGGCCTGCTGACGGTCGCCTTCTACACAGCCGTTTTCGCGATGTCGTGGGACCTCCTCTTCGGCTTCGCCGGCGAGGTGAATTTCGGTCCAACCTTTCTCATCGGCCTCGGCGCCTACACCGCGGGGATCCTCGACGCGCGCCTCTCGCCCCACATCTCGCTGTGGCTCTGCGTCGCCGCCGGTGCCGTCGCCGCGGTGATCGGCGGCGTCGTGCTGGCGCTGCCGGCGCTGCGGCTGCGTGGCCCGTATTTCGGGTTGATGACGCTGGTCGCGGTGCTGATGCTGCAGAACGTGGTCGTCGTCTTCGCCGAATGGACCGGCGGCGAGATCGGCCTGCCGGTGCCCGACGTGATCTCGATCGACGCGCACGTCAATTACTGGATCGCCTTCGCATTCATGGCGGTGAGCGGCGCGATCCTGTTCGGCTTGTCGCGCTCGGCGATCGGACTGATCCTGCAGGCCAGCGGCCAGGACGCGGTACAGGCCGGCGCGCTCGGCTTCAACGTCGCCAAGCACAAGCTCGCGGCCTTCGTCGTCAGCGCCTTCTTCTCGGGACTGGCGGGATCGTTGATGGTGTTCTACATGGGCACCGCCTCGGTCGGCACCTTCATCGACATCTCGGTCGGCGTGCAGGTCATCATCGCCGCCGTCCTCGGTGGCCGGCGCACCGTCATCGGCGCCGCCATCGGCGCCATCTTCCTGATCGCCATGGGCGAGGTGCTGCGCCCGCTCGGCGAGATGTCGACGCTGATCGTTTCGGTGATCGCGCTCGCCGTCATCCTGTTTTTCCCCGACGGGTTCCTCGGCATGCTGCGCGGCCGGGCACGATCGTGAGCGGCGCGGCGCCGATGCTCGAGGTCTCGAAGCTGACCAAGCGCTACGGCGGCCTGGTGGCCGTGAAGGACCTCAGCTTCTCGATTGCGCCCGGCGAGATCCTCGGCCTGATCGGCCCGAACGGATCGGGCAAGTCGACGGCGATGAAGTCCATCCTCGGCGTCGAGGCGCCGAGCGAAGGCTCGGTCAAGCTCGATGGCATCGAGCTCGCGGGACTGCCGGCACACAGGATCGCCCGCCTCGGCGTCGGCCTCGTCTTCCAGCACTCGCGGCCGCTCAACCGGCAGACCGTGCTCGAGAACATCAAGGTCGCGCTGCTGCCCGACAAGCTCACCCAGCTCTTCGCCGGCGCGCACGTCGATGTCCAGGCGCGTGAGATTGCCGATCGGGTTGGCCTCGGCGCGGTGGTCGACCGCAAGCCTCCCACGCTCGCCTTCGCCGACCTGCGCCGCCTCGAGCTTGCCAAGGCGATCGCGCGAAACCCCAAGCTGGTGATGGTCGACGAGCCCTTCGCCGGCCTCACGGCCTCGGAGGTCGCCGCGTTCTCGGCGCTCATCCGCGGCTTTCGCGACGAGGGGCGGGCGGTGCTGCTCGTCGACCACAACGTCAAGGGAGTTGCCGCCCTCGTCGACCGCGTGCTGGCGATGTACCTCGGCGAGTGGATTGCCGAGGGCGCCGCCGCCGACGTCATGCGCGACGAGACCGTTCGCCGCGTCTACCTCGGCGGCGCCCTGACGAGCTCGGCCCGGCCGGAAGCGAGCTTCACCGACAAGGTGCCCGTGCTCCAGGTGGACGGCGTCGGCGTCGTCTACGGCAAGGCCCTGGCTCTGCAGGACGTGTCGCTGCACGTGCACGAAGGCGAATTCGTCTCCGTGGTCGGCCTCAACGGCGCCGGCAAGACGACGCTTTTCAACGCCATCTCGGGACTGGTCCCGCACACCGGCACCATCCAGTGGGTCGGCGAACCGCTGCGTGGGCGGAGCGCCGCGGCGATCGCGCGCACGGGAATCGTCCAGTGCCCCGAAACGCGCGAACTGTTCGGCGACATGAGCGTGCGAGAGAACCTCGACCTCGGCGGAAACGCCCTTGCCGATGGCGAACGCGGCGAGCGCCTCGAATGGCTCTTCGACCTGTTTCCGATCCTGCGCGACCGGCAAGCCCAGATCGCGCGCACGCTGAGCGGCGGCGAGCAGCAGATGCTTGCCATCGCGCGGGCGCTGATGATGAAGCCGCGGCTCCTCATCCTCGACGAGCCGACGCTGGGCCTGGCGCCAGTCATCCTCGAGACGCTGTCGAAGGCGCTCGAGAAGCTGCGCAACTCCACGCGCATCAGCGTCCTCCTCGGCGAGCAGAACGTCACCTTCGCCTTGCCTCACGCCGATCGGGTCTATGTGCTCGACCACGCGTGCATCGCCTGGGAAGGGCCGCCGAACCGGTTCATGGACGAGGCGGCGGCGACCTATCTGTAGATTGCGGACGGCGGTCAAGAATCCACTCGAAGCCGTGGTTAGAAAACCTTGATCGCGTCTTCGCTCGGGGTCAGGGCCCGCCTCCCACGCTGAAGGCGAGCTTCACGAGGTAGACGACGAGGGGCGCGACCGCGGACGCGAACACGCGCCGCAGGATCGTTGGATTGAATGGCCAGGTTCGCGCGTGGAGCACCTGCTGCTCGTAGACACCGAGGATGACGACCCGGAAATAGGCCTCCTGCACGAGCGCTTCGGATCCGCAGGCGCGATGGCGAAGCAGGGCGTCGCGTGCGGCCGCGAGATCGCGGTGGACCCGGACGAGCTCCTTGTCCTGCGCCTCGGCAAGCGCGACGTGAATCGTCCACATCGATGTGAAGAAGAGCGTCAACGCGACCATGACGAGAATGCCGTAGACGATCACGCCCTCGATGCTGCGCAGGCTTTCGGAGGATTGAAAAAGCAGGCTCAGGCTGATTCCCCCGACGAACACCAGCGAGAGGCTCTGCCCCCATCGCGCGAAAGGCGTCAGCAGGTGCCCGTCGAACACATTCAGCTGCAGCCCTGCGCGCGAACGTGCGGCGAGACGCCGTGATCGCGTGATGCTGCCGTGGATGACCGTGGCCAGCAGCGCGAACGTCAGCGCGCTGGTCGCCTCGGCGTATAGCCGAAGCCAACCTTCGGCGCCCGGCACGCGATAGGCGAGCGCGAGCCCCACGAGCGCCCCCATCGACATCGCCACCCACTCGCCGCCGCGGTGAACCGGCGTCGCTCGGCCGCCGGCCTCGGCGCCGACGTGCGTCGCCAGTGCCTCGAGCGAGCGCATCGCGCGCTCCGAGCCGCGGTACATGAACGGATGCACCGCCAGGATGTAGACGAGGATCGCCGGGTCGAGTCCGAGCAGCCAGAGAACCGCGCTGACACGTGGCCAGCTTGCACCTTGCGCGTACGCGGCCAGCGCAAGCAGCGCGATCAGGGCGAGGCCCAGAACAACGACGAACGCCGCGTAGCGAGGGCCGAAAAAGCTCTGCAGCTGCGCCAGCATCGACTGGTCTCTGGAGTGCCGGGCGCGTGCGCCCGAAGAACCGTCAGGCGATTTCAAGGCTTGACGTTGCGCAACTCCATGAAGGCATCGTAACCGTCGCCGGCCAGCGCCCCGGGCCATGCGCATGCGCCAGGCGCCAGGCGCTCAGAGTTGCACCGAGGCAGTGGGCGGGTCGGCACAGGCCGCCAGAACACAGCCGCGCAACCATCGATGGGCCGGGTCGCCGTCCCATCGCGGATGCCAGAGCAGCGAGACGGTGAACGGCGGGATCGCCAGCGGAAGCGCAAAGCTGTGCATGCCGGCGAACATGTTCCCGGTGTGGCGCTCGTGCACGGTGGCGACCACATCCGAAGCGCGCGCCAGAGCCAGCGCCGCCCAGAATCCTCCCACCGTCGCGGCAATGTCGCGCTTCAGACCGAGCGCGCCCAGCGCGTCGTCAACGGGGCCGAGGTCGTTGTCGCGGCGCGAGATGTGAACGTGCGGCATCGAGGCGTAGCGAGAAGCCGTGATCTCGCCTTGGGCAAGCGGGTGGCCGGCTCTCACCACACCGACATAGCGATCGACAAACAGTGCTCGAGCCCGGATTTCCGGGCTGATCGCCGCGTCGACCACCCCCGTTTCCAGATCGACGGAGCCATCGCGCAGGGGCCCGCTGCTCTTCTCGAGCTTGTGAACGAAGTGCAGTCGCGCGAGCGGCGCTTGTTCGCGCATGCGGGCCACGAGGTCAGCGCCGAAGTTCTCGACAAAGCCTTCGCTCACCCGCAGGGTGAAGATTCGCTCGAGCTTGCGCAGGTCGAGCTTGTGTGCAGGTCGGAGCGCCGCTTCGGCGTCGCGTACGAGCTGGCCGACGGAGTCGCGCAGTTCGAGTGCGCGTGGCGAAGGGACGAGTCCGCGACCGGCCCGCACGAGGAGCGGATCACCGGTTGCCTTCCGCAGCCTCGCCAACGCCCGGCTCATCGCCGACGGGCTCATCCGCAAGCGACGCGCGGCTCGGGCGACGCTGCCTTCGGCAAGCAGCACGTCGAGCGTGAAAAGGAGGTTCAGGTCGGGTCTGGCCAAGGCGTCGCTCCCGCCGCGTTCACTGGCGCATGGCGTCGCGTGCACGGATCAAGTGCAAATGATGCGCCTTCCGCTCTTGATGCCTGCGGCCTATGGTCTGCATTCGTCTTGAGCGATTGTCGTGAGAGAGAAATGCGAGGCAACCATGATCCGGAACACGCTTGATGCATCGATGCAAGGGATGCGGTCGCTTTGGGGGCCGCTCAGCAGCGAGGTCGTCGCCGGCGCCCGCGAGCAGCTCCAGCGACTCGTCGCAGCGTCGGTGACAGAAGACTGGCTCGCGCGCCTGCATCGGGACGAGCCCGCCAGCGAGGAGCTCTACCGCGATCCGGATCACGGCTTCGTCCTGCTGGCGCACACCGAACAGCCGGGGCTCTACCGGCCGCCGCACGATCACGGCCGCAGCTGGGTCATCTACGCGATCCAGCGAGGTGACATCGAAATGGGCACCTACGCGAGGCTGCAGGATCCGGACGGCAGCGTTCGGCTTGTCAAGCGGGGCTCGACACGGGTGCGAGCAGGCGACGTGCAGGTCTATCTGCCGGGTGACATTCACGACACGCGGTGCGTGAGCGGACCGGCCTTGCTGTTCCGCTTCACGGAGCGTGACCTGAAGAAGGAGGACAAGGAGGAGCACCGACTGACGCGGTACGTCGCGCGCGACGGCACCTGGACCTTGGCGTGAGCGTCGTGTGGCGCGCCTCCGGACTGCCGAGGACACGGAGTGCCGGCGCGGTCGCCGCCGTCCTGGCGGCGATGGCCATGGTGGTGCTCGACGCGGGGATCGCGAACGTCGCGCTGCCGGGCATCGCACGATCGCTGCAGGTGGCGCCGAACCTGTCGATCTGGATCGTCACCGCTTACCAGGCGGCTCTCGTCATGGCCTTGCTGCCTTGTGCGGCTCTCGGCGAGAGCATCGGCCAGCGCCGGGTGTTCGCCGGCGGGGTTGCGCTGTTCGCGGGAGCGTCGGTGCTGTGCGCGCTCTCGCCGTCGCTGCCATGGCTCGTCGGCGCGCGCTTCCTCCAGGGGCTCGGTGGCGCCGCGGTCATGGCCTTGGGCATCGCGCTGCTGCGCGCGGTCGTTCCGCATCGACAGCTCGGCGCCGCCATCGGCTGGAACGCGCTTGTCGTCGCCCTCTCTGCCGCAGCCGGCCCGGCGGTCGGCGCCGCGATCCTCTCGTACGCTCCGTGGCCCTGGTTGTTCGCTTTCAACCTGCCATTGGGCGTTCTCGTCCTCGCCGGCACCCGAGCGCTGCCCGAGGTGCCCGGCACGGCAGGACACCCCGACCGTGTGAGTGTCGGCTTGCATGCCGGCTGCTTCGCCGCGTTGATCGTGGGCGCGGAATATGTGCTGCAAAGACCCGTGCTGGCCGTCGCTTTGCTTCTTGCAGCGACGATCGGCTTCACGGCGCTGATTCGTCGCGAGAGGCCGCGAGCGACGCCGCTGATTCCGCTCGACCTGCTGCGGACCGGTTCGATACGGATGTCCGTGGTCGCCTCGATCTGCTGCTTTGCCGGGATCACCATCGCCTTGCTGGCGCTTCCCTTCTACCTGCAGCATGGTCTCGGGCAGGACACCTGGACGACCGGCCTCTACATGACGTCGTGGCCGCTCGCGGTCGCAGCGACGGCTCCGTTCGCAGGCCGGCTCGCCGACCGCGTTTCGACCGCATGGCTGTGTGTGGCCGGCAGTGCGTGCATCGCGTCGGGGCTGCTCGCAGCGTCGCTGTGGCCCTTCGAAGCGCGGCCGTTCGCGCTGATACCGCTCACCGTGCTGTGCGGCGTCGGCTTCGGTCTCTTTCAGGTACCGAACAACCGAAACATGTTCCTCGCGGCCCCGCTTGCGAGGAGCGGCGCCGCGGGCGGAATGCAGGGCACCGCCCGGTTGGCCGGCCAAACCGCGGGCAGCGTGGTCACGGGCCTGCTTTTCACGGTCTCGTCGCTGGACGTCGCGCCGCGCTTCGGGCTTCGCATCGGCGCTTTCCTGGCCTTGCTGGCCGGACTCGCGAGCGCGCTGCGGGCGAAGGGAGACATCAAACCGGGTTGAACGATCTGCCGGCGATTCGAGGCCGACGCGAGGGCTCAACTATCTCAGTGTCCGCACACTGACGAAGACGTCGCCCGGATCTTCGGGCGTGATCTTTCGACCGAAATACAACCGCCTCCCGTCACCGGACAAGGACGCGCGCGTCTCGGACCCGGGCGTGTTGATCGACGGGTTGTCGATGCGCTGCGGCGCCGACCAAGGCGCGCTGGTGCTCGGCCGCGTGGCAACGTAGATGTCCTGATTGAACGGCGTGGCTCCCGCACGGTTGGAGCTGAAGACGATCTCCAGACCGTCCTGACGGACGCTCGGCATGCGGTCATCGGCTGGGCTGCTCAGCTCGGCCACCCGGGTCCCGGCCGACACGGTGCCGTCGTCCCGTACCCGGCTGACGTAGATGTCCTGTCCCTGGCTGTCGGGATAGCCGTTGCTGGAGAAGAAGAGAAAAGTGCCTTCGGCTGTACGTACCAGCGACGGGCTGTATTCAGCTCCGGCCGTATTTGGCCCGGCCGGATAGCAGCCGAGATTCACCGGCGGCAGCCAACCGCGCACCGGGTCTTCCCGGGTGCGCATCAGGTCGCCAGGGGCAGGGCCGCCAGGCGGCGCGGGAGGCGGTGCGTCGCCCGGGTAGCAATCGTTCGCCGATGGCATCGAGGAAACGAAGTACAGCACGCCGCCCGCCACCGGCGTGGGGCAGTAATCGAACTCGGGCGTGTTGACGGGTGCGCCCAGATTCTCGAGCGGGCCCCAACGGGAATCGATCGTGGCACGACGAGCCCGATAGATGTCCTGCTTTCCCTGGGCGCCGGGAGCGTTTCGATTCGAGGCAACGTACAACGCGAGACCGTCCGGGGACTCGATAGGACAGCCCTCGGCGGCGGCGCTATTGACCTCTGAAACTGCTTGGGGCGCGCCCCAAGGCCCGTAAGCGGGAACCACTGCACATGCGGAACAAGTGGCGACAATCGCCGCGATCGAATAACTTCTGAAGCGGGTCATAGAGCTCTCCTGTGAAGCGGGCCGGAGCCACAGCGATGACGCCGGCTTTGACAGCACCGGAATCAGGTACCGTAAACGCCGGCACCGAAACAGGCCGCAATGAGTTCGCAAGACGCAACGAAAAAACTGTCAAGTCTTCCTCTCGTGAACGACCGAAGCCCCGAAA
>JBDTJD010000436.1:0-4048 GCA_039935975.1 Caldimonas sp. | reverse complement strand
CCTCGGCCTTCACCGCGATGCCCGGCACCATCTCGACGAAGACACGCAGCGTGTCCTTCAGCGTGTCGACGCTGTCGAAGAGCGGCTCCTTGTCTTCCTGGTTGTCCTTGTTGTAGGCGAGCGGCTGACCCTTCATGAGCATCAGCAGCGCCATCAGGTGGCCGACGACGCGACCGGTCTTGCCGCGCGCGAGCTCCGGCACGTCGGGGTTCTTCTTCTGCGGCATGATCGACGAGCCGGTCGTGAACCGGTCGGCGAGCTGGATGAAGCCGAAGCTCTGGCTCATCCAGAGGACAAGCTCTTCGCTCAAGCGCGAGACGTGCACCATGCAGAGCGCCGCGGCCGATGTGAACTCGATCGCGAAGTCGCGGTCGCTCACGGCGTCGATGCTGTTCAGGCACACACCGTCCATCGCCAGTGTCTTCGCGACCGCCTCGCGGTCGAGCGGAAAGCTGGTGCCCGCGAGCGCCGCCGCGCCGAGGGGCAGGCGATTGGTGCGCGCCCGCACTTCACCCATGCGCTCGGCATCGCGCTCGAACATCTCCACATAGGCCAGCAGGTGATGCGCGAACGACACCGGCTGGGCGACCTGCAGGTGGGTGAAGCCGGGCAGGATCGTTTCCGTGTGCGCCGACGCGAGCTCGACGAGCGCGCGCTGCAGCGCGACCAGCAGCCCACGCACGAGGTCGATCTCGTCGCGCAGCCAGAGGCGCACGTCGGTCGCGATCTGGTCGTTGCGCGAGCGGCCAGTGTGCAGCCGCTTGCCGGCGTCGCCGGCGAGGGCGACGAGGCGCGCCTCGATGTTGAGGTGGACGTCCTCGAGATCGACGCTCCAGGCGAACTCGCCGCGCTCGATCTCACCCCCGATCGTCGCCAGGCCGCTGCGGATCGCGGTGAGATCGTCGGCGCCGATCACGCCGCGCGCGGCGAGCATCGCTGCGTGCGCGAGGCTGCCGGCGATGTCGGCGCGCCAGAGACGCCGGTCGAAGCCGACGCTGGCCGTGTAGCGCTTCACGAGCTCGCTCGTCGGCTCCGAGAAGAGCGCCGACCAGGCTTCGGATTTTTTCTCGAACTGGTTCGCGGACATGGCGTGTTCTGGCGGACTCGGGGTGTGCCAAGCGTGCGCATCGCACGGATTGGTGTCGACACGCGCGCAGCGGGCCCCACGGCGGCGCGTCGGTTGGCGACAATCCCCGGCATGTTCGACGCCAGGACTCTTCCGATTCTATCGGCGCCGCCCGCCGGCGGAGCCGCAGCGTGAACGCGACCGAGACCGCCGCTGCGGTGAGCAGCGCGGCGTCGCGCTCGACCGATTTCGGCTCGACCGTGTTCGACGTCGTCGCGCCGACGACGCGGCGCCGTCCCGGCCTCGAGTCCGCGTTCGACGTCTGCCATGTCGGCGTCGTGCTGCGCGCCATCCTCTTCGTGCACGCCACGATGGCGATCGGCGTTGTCTTCGGCGCCAGCAGCTTCGCGGTGTGGCTCTCGCTCGTCGCCGCCGGTGCCAGCGTCGCGCTGCCGGCGGTCCTGCTCTGGCTCCTCGTCGTCTGCGGCCTCAAGCAGCCGCTTGCGCGCTCGCCGCTGCCGCTCCAGTGGATCGCGGTGATCGTGCTCGGGGCGATCGCCGCGTTCAGCGCCTCGCGCCTGATCGCCGCGCTGCTGCCCGACGCCAACGCCGCCGGCCTCGGCCCGCTGGTCGGCTGGGGCCCGGTGCTCGCCGGCGCGGCGATGGCCGCCTCGATCTTCCAGTGGCTGCGTCTCCTCGCGCAAGCGACGCTGCCGGCCGAGACGACGGCGCGCCTGGCCGAGCTGCAGTCGCGCATCCGGCCGCACTTTCTCTTCAACACCCTCAACACTGCGCTCACCCTCGTCCGCCTCGATCCGGCCAAGGCCGAAGGCGTGCTCGAGGATCTGGCCGAGCTCTTTCGCGTCGCCATCACCGAGACCTCCGACTCGGTCTCGCTCGGCGAAGAGGTCGATCTCGCCCAGCGCTACCTCGACATCGAGCAGATCCGCTTCGGCAGCCGCCTGCACGTCACCTGGGAGCTCGACGCGCAGGCCGCCACGGCGCGCGTGCCGCCGCTCCTGCTGCAGCCGCTGGTCGAGAACGCCGTGCGCCATGGCGTCGAGCCGTCGCCCGAGGGCGGCGTGATCCGGGTGCGCACGAAGGTCAAGCTCGGCCGGGCCGTGCTCTCGATCGCCAACAGCGTGCCGAAGGAACCTTCGCGGCCGGGCCACGGCATGGCCCTGAAGAACGTTCGAGAACGCCTGCGCCTCATGCACGACGTGGCGGCGCAGTTCGAGATGCGACAGGACAAGGACGTCTTTCGCGTCCAGATCGTGGTGCCGCTATGAGTGCAGAGATGTCCCAGTTTTCGGCGCTGGCCGGCGCGCAGGCAGCCCTTCGGATCCTCGTCGTCGACGACGAGGAGCTGGCGCGGATGCGGCTGCGCAGCCTGGTCGGCGAATGCGCCGAGCCGCTTGCCACCGTCGTCGGCGAGGCCGCCAACGCCTCGCAGGCGCTGGTCTGGCTGGCGACGCGGACCTGCGACGTCGTGCTCCTCGACGTCCAGATGCCCGGCCGCGACGGCACCCAGCTCGCTGCCGAGCTGCGCCAGCGCTCGCCCGCACCGGCGGTCGTCTTCGTCACGGCGCATGCCGAGCACGCGCTCAAGGCCTTCGACCTGGAGGCCGTCGACTACCTCACCAAGCCGGTCAGGCGGGAGCGCCTGCAGGCAGCGCTGCGACGCGTCGCGCAGCGCCTCGGCGCGCCGGCGCCGACCGCGCCGGTTGCGCCGGCAAAGGCCGAGGACGACGGCCCGGTGATCGTCGTCAGCGACCGCGGCCGCATCATCCGCGTGCCGGTCGGCGACGTGCTCTACATGAAGGCCGAGCTCAAGTACGTGACCTTGCGGACCGCCGAGCACACCCACGTTCTCGACGACTCGCTGGCCGAGCTGGCCGAGCGCCTCGGTGACCGCTTCCTGCGCGTCCACCGCAACGCCCTCGTCGCCAAGCGGGCCGTGCGTGCGCTCGAGCGCCGCGCGATCGCGGGCGAGACCGCCGACGACGGCCTCGAAGGCTGGGGCGTGTGCATCGCGCCGGTCAACGAGTGGCTCGCGGTGTCGCGGCGACAGGTGGCCGCGGTGCGCGAGGCCCTGGTCGCGATCGAGCACTGAGCCGGCCCGCCGGCGACCGGTGGCCTTCGCGGCGCCGTCGTTCGACAATCGGCCCATGGGCAGGTTCGAGCGTCGCTGGCGCGCCAGGTCGCGCAGACACTGGGCGATCCTGATCGTGTGCCTGGCGATCGTCGTCGGCGGGATCTGGATCGCCGTCGGCGAGCGCGCGATTCCGGCGGTGGTCGTGCTGTCCGCGCCGGCCCGCAAGGCGGCCCCGCAGCCCCTTTCGGCCCCTGGCGACATCGCGGTTGCGACCGCCGTACGGTCTGCGCCATCCGCGTCGCGCGACGTCGATCGGGTCGAGGTCTGCGGCCTCGGCCTGGTCGAAGCGGGTCCTGACCGGACCGTCGACCCAGCGATGCTCGCGCGCATGCCGGCGGTCGCCGCCGCGCGGCGCCGTCTCGTCGACTCGCTCGCATCGAGTGGCGACGAGTTCGCGCGGGCCGCGTCCTTGTGGCTGAGGATGATCGACCCTTCGGGCGTGACCCTGGCGGCCGACTTCCGCGAGCAGCTCGCCCAGGCGGCGATGACGACTCGCGACCCGCGGGTGTACGCGCTGGCCTTCAAGACCTGCCGGGCTGCGCCCGACGGGGGCGGCTGCTCGCTGCTGAGCGCCAGGCGCTGGGCCCAGCTCGATATCGACAACGGCGAGCCGTGGCTCTTTGTCGTCAACGAGGCGATGGCGCGCAAGGACCGGGAGCAGGCCGACGAAGCCCTTTTTCGTCTCGGCGCGGCGGCGCGGGTCGAAGACCGGTACTTCGCGATCGCCGGCCTGCTCGCCGGGCGCGCAGGCGAAAAGGACACCGGCCTCCTCGCGGCGCACGAGCTCGCCCTCGAGTCGCTCGGCGGCATGGCGGCGCAGGCCACGC
>JBDTJD010000435.1:0-2507 GCA_039935975.1 Caldimonas sp. | reverse complement strand
TGCATGGCACCGGCTTGCGCTACGACACGATCGCCGTGCGCCGGGCCGAAGGCCGGTGGAAAGTCGGCAGCGCAGCCGATGCCACGCTCGACGCGACGCTCGACGTCGATGGCCTGGCCGTCGCCGGTCGCGTCGTCGACAGCGCGCAGGCGCGACTCGCAGGCACGGCGCGCGCGCACGCCATCGACCTTCGCGTCGAGTCGCAGGCGCTGCCACCGGAGTGGGTCGACACGCTCGCGGCGCGTGCCGGGCCGCTGACGATCGCGCTCGCCGCTTCTGCGCCTGCCGCGGCGCCTGTCGCCTCCGCGCCAGCCTCGACCTCCGCGCGTTCGTCGAGCGGTCGCAGCGAGCTCGTGCTGCGTGCCCAAGGCGGCCTGGTCGACATCGGCGGCGAGCGCTCGGCCGGATGGAAGGGCACGATCCGAGAACTCGCTGCGCGCAGCATCGGCACGCCGAGCCGCACCTGGCTCGGCGCGAAAGACATTCGCGGCAGCATCGCCTGGGCCGGCGGGCCGGTGCACGCCGAGCTCGACCCCGGCAGCGCCGACGCACTGGGCGCGACGCTGCGCTGGAGCCGTGTCGCCTGGCGTGCCGGCGAGCGCGGCACGGCGGCGACGCTCGACGCGCATGCGGTCGTCGACGCCATCGCGGTCGCGCCCTTGCTGCGCGCGCTTCAGCCCGACTTCGGCTGGGGCGGCGACCTCGCCGTCGGCGCCCACCTCGACGTGCGCAGCGCGCCGACGGTGACCGTCGACGTCGTCGTCGAGCGCGCCCGCGGCGACCTCACCGTCACCGACGAGTACGGCACGCAGGCGCTCGGGCTCACCGACCTGCGCCTGGGTGTCGCCGCCCAGGACGGCCATTGGAGCTTCACGACGGCGCTCGCCGGCAGCACGCTCGGCGTCGCCTCGGGCGCGGTGACGGCAAACATCGACCCGCGCGCGACGTGGCCCGGCCCGCAGACCCCGATCCAGGGCGTGTTCGAGCTCCGCGTCGCCAACCTAGGTACCTGGGGAACGTGGGTGCCGGCCGGCTGGCGCCTGGCGGGCGAGCTGCACGCCAGCGCCTCGATCGGCGGGCGCTTCGGGGCACCGAGCTACGTCGGCCACGTCGAGGGCACGAAGCTCGGCGTGCGCAACTTTCTGCAGGGCGTGAACGTCACCGACGGCGACCTCGCGCTGGCGCTCGAAGGCAACACGGCGCGGATCGAGCACTTCACGGCGCAGGGCGGCAACGGCACGGTCTCGCTCCAGGGCGAGGCGAGCTTCGACGACGCGCCGGTCGCCCTGCTCAAGCTCTCGGCGCGCAAGTTCCAGCTGCTCGGCCGCGTTGACCGTCGCATCGTCGCGAGCGGCGACGCGTCGCTGCGCCTCGACGCCAAGACGCTCGCGCTCGACGGCCGCTTCACGGTCGACGAAGGCTCGATCGACTTCACGCGCTCCGATGCGCCCGCGCTCGGCGACGACGTCGAGGTGATCCGGCGTCCGGCGGCGGCGCCGATCTCGCCGGCCGCCGCAGCGTCGGCGGCCGCGTCGCCCGCGCCGACGCCGACACCGATCGTCGCGCCGGTGACGCGCCAGGTCGAGCTCGACCTGCGCGTCGGCATGGGCGAGAACCTGCGCATCAAGGGCCGCGGCCTCGACGCCGGGCTGCGCGGCGATCTTCGCCTCACCTCGCCCGCCGGCCGTCTCACTGTCGATGGCACGCTGCGCGTCGTCGACGGCACCTACCAGGCCTACGGCCAGAAGTTGACGATCGATCGCGGCGTGCTGACCTTTGTCGGCCCGATCGAGAACCCGCGCCTGGACATCCAGGCGACGCGGCCGAACCTCGACGTGCGGGTGGGTGTCGTCGTCGCCGGCAGCGCGCTCAATCCGCGCGTGCGCCTGTTCTCCGAGCCCGCCATGTCCGACATCGACACGCTGAGCTGGCTCGTCCTCGGCCGCGCCAGCGAAGGCGCCGGCCGTGACGACATCGCCCTGCTGCAGAGCGCCGCGCTCGCCCTGCTGTCGGGCGAGGGCCCGGGCGCCACCGACCGGCTCACGCGCGCCCTCGGCCTCGACGCGATCTCGGTACGCCAGCAGGACACAGGCGCGGTGAAGGAGACGATCGTGAGCGTCGGCAAGCAGATCTCGAAGCGCTGGTACGTGGGCTACGAGCGCGGCACGACGGGGGCGAGCGGGAGCTGGCAGCTCATCTACCGCATCGCGCGCCGGCTGACGCTGCGCGCGCAGGCGGGCGGCGACAACTCGATCGACCTGATCTGGACGCTGCGCTGGAAGTGACCGGGCGCCCGTGCGCCTGCGTCAAGGCGCGACGTCGAAGTCGGACTTGCCGATGTGGTTCTGCATGAAGGCGTCGACTGCCGCCGCGGCGTCCACCTTTGAAGGGTCGAAGTCGAACTCCCCCTCGTGCGTGCGCGGCCCCGAGGTGCCGCCCGAGAACGTCGCCTTGTAGTGCACGGCGTGGCCGGAGGTCTCGTACTCGACCCGATAGCGGACCGGCGA
>JBDTJD010000434.1:0-2793 GCA_039935975.1 Caldimonas sp. | reverse complement strand
GACACGGCGTCGATCAGCATCTCGATTCGCAAGTGCCCGTTGGTCCCGACCGCGGCCGCAGCGCCGAAATAGACTGACCAGATCATCAGGTAGCGCGCGACTTCCTCGGACCAGAGGAACGAGGTGTTGAAGAAGTCGCGCAGCACGATCTCCGTGCAGACCTGGACCAGCATCAGCAGCAGGCCGATCGCCGCCACGGCTTCTTCGAAGCGGATCAGGCGGGTGTGCGGCGGCGCCACCTCCTCGAGAACGGACTCTTCCTGCATGTGGGCCGGCGACCGACGCGAGCCTCGAAGCGCCCTACTTCTTCGCGCTCACGCGCCTGAATTCCTCGATCAGGTCTTTGCCAATCTCGCCTTCGGCCTGGCTCCAGGCTGGAAGCGTCGCCTCTTGCAGCGCCTTCTCCTGAGCCGGGGTCAGGTGGACGACCGAGACCCCCTTGGCCTTCAGCTCGATTTCGGCGTCGGCGATCAGCTTCTGCGTGACCGGGCGATTGGCGGCGATCGCCTCGTCGATGGCGGTCTGGATCAGCTTCTGATCCTCAGGCTTCAGCCCGGCCCACCACTTGGCGTTGACCGTCCACGGGTAGTAGATGAACTGGTAGCGCGTGTCGGTGATGTACTTGATGTAGTCGTAGAACTTGTACTGGACGTAGACGTCCATCAGCGTCTGCATGCCGTCGACCAGACCCTGCTGGAGCGCGGTCGACACCTCGGTGATGCTGATCGACACCGCGTTGGCACCGAGAACCTTCATGGTGTTCGAGTTGATCTTGCCGACACCGCGCAGCTTGATGCCAACGTAGTCCTTCGGGGCGATCAGCTGCTTGTTGCGCGTGCCCGGAATGATGTAGGCGTTCGGCAGCAGGCCGAGCACCTTGACGCCCTTGGCCTCGGCTTCAGCGTAGACCTTGGAGACGAACGCATGGTCGGCCTTGACGCGTTCGAAGGTCTCGAAGTCGGGGAAGGCATACGGCAGGTCGAACAGCTGCACCTTCGGCGCGATGCTGCTCCAGTAGGCGGGAACGAGCGTCGTCATCTCGGCGTCGCCGCGGATCATTGCCTGGACCAGATCGTTGCCCTTGTAGGTGGCGCCGTTCGGCGAGAAGTTGACCTTGATGCGACCCTTCGAGCTGGCCTCGATTCGCTTGACGAAGTCGACATCGGCCTTGCCTTGCGCCACGTCCGGCGAGTATTCGACCGGAAAGCGGATCGTGATCTGCTGGGCGTGCGACGCGAGTGCAACAGCACCGAGGCCGAGCGCGAGAAGGACAGCGCGGAGGTTGTACATGTCGGATATCTCCAAAAAAAGCGACGAGTGGGCCGGGCGCCGCAATGCGGCGCGCCGCGGCGGAATCACGTGAGGGTCAGCGGGCCTTCCTTCGGGCGCGGCTCGAGTTCGACCTTGAACTGCTTCTTGACGATCTCGGCCTGTCGCTCGAACAGTCCGCCCCAGCGCAGCACCTTCCAGGTCGGCAGCTCGATGATCGTGCTGCCGATGCCGTAGTCGTTGATGTACTTGCTGGTGCCGTAGCCGAGGACAAAGTCGCTGCCCTGCCTGACCGACTCCTCGACGTCCTCGAGGCGGAACTTGCTGCCGGCGAGGGAGACGTTCGCCGACGAGCCCATCAGCGGCGTCGCCGAGTCCCACGACATCCGCGCCAGTTCGTTGTGGAGCGTGCCAGCGTTGATCAGCAGGTCCATGGTCCCTTCCTTCGTGGCCCGGCGGATGGCGCCGAACTCGACCGTGCGCAGCCAGTCGTGTTCGACGGTGTACGGCGCGATCACCGACAGCGGCAGGTCGTGGTCCTGGGTGAGGCAGCGAACGAGGTCCTTGTCGCGTGGGGCGGTTTTGAGCACGTCGCTGAAGATGTCCCAGTTGCCGACGATGCCGTTGGGCTTGGTGGGCTTCCTGTTCTTCAGTTCGAAGATGCGCTCGACCCCCCGCGCGGTCGCTGCGAAGATGGCGTAGGAGACGTCGAGCGGCAGCACCGACACGCCACCGCTCTTCATGAATCGAAATGCCCGCAGGGCGTCGGCGCGAATCACGTCGAGGGCCGGCACTTCGCCGCGATTGATCAACTCCATCAGCTCACTCCAGGAACAGGCGGCTTCTTCCAGCCGGATGCAAGGTCCAATTTTTGGCGAGTATATGTGTGGACATTTGAGTGACGAATAGGTAATTGTCCGGATAAGTGAGAAACTGGTGTCTCTTCAGTTCCCCAGTGCTTTGCGCCTGCTCTGCCACCTCCCATGACGACGTTGCCGCACGCCCCGACGAGCCTCCCTTCCCGCCAGCGTGTCGTTGTCACCGACGTCGCCCTGCGCGACGGGTTGCAGAACCAGCCGCAGCTTGTCGGCACCGCGGGCAAGGCGGCGCTGATGCGCGCCCTGGCGGCGGCTGGAGTGACAAGCCTCGAGGTGGCGAGCTTCGTGTCGCCAAAGGCGGTGCCGCAGATGGCCGATGCCGCCGATCTAGTTGCCGAGGCGCTGACGCTCGCGCCTCTGCGCACATCGGCGCTCGCCCCCAACCTGAAGGGGCTCGAGCGCGCGATCGCCGTTGGCGCGCGAGAGGTGGCCGTCGTCCTGTCGTGCACCCAGACCATGAACGAGAAGAACATCAACATGTCACTTGCCGAGGCCACTCGCGTCAGCTGCGACACGCTTCGCGCCGCGCGCGCGCAGGGACTGATGACGCGCGGCTATCTCGCCGTCGCGTTCGAGTGCCCGTTCGAAGGGCCGACCCCTGCCGAGGGCGTGATCGAGCTTGCCATCGCCTTGCGAGACGCCGGTG
>JBDTJD010000433.1:0-7208 GCA_039935975.1 Caldimonas sp. | reverse complement strand
CTGCTCGCCGACGCGGTGCGGACAACGCTCGCGCGCGCCGTCGAGCTCGGTGGCTCGACCCTGCGCGACTTCCGCGACAGCCACGGCATGGCCGGCGCGTTCCAGCTTTCGGCTCGCGTATACGGCCGTGCCGGCAAGCCGTGTCCGCGCTGCGGCACGACTGTGCGGCGCATCGTCCAGGGCGGGCGTGCGACGTTCTTCTGTCCCGGCTGCCAGCGGCGATGACGGGTGGGCTCGGTCGCGGCGACGTGCATCGTGCGAAAGGCCCGCACAGGACTGTGACGAGGTGTTTCGACGGCGGCGGCCGCGAAAACGCTGCGCTACCATGATCCGAACCCCTCGCGCCGCTCGATGACTCACTCTTTCGCCACCAGTCTCGACGCCCTCGGCGGCTGGCGCGCCGCCCTCGGCGATCGCCTCGAATCGCTCGCCCGTTTCCTCGCCGAGCACGAGCTCGCGCAAGGCGACGCGGCCGACCAGGTCGCGGCGCTGCGCGAGCGTCTTGGCAACGAGAAGCTCGTCGTCGCTTTCGTCGCCGAGTTCTCGCGCGGCAAGTCGGAGCTCATCAACGCGATCTTCTTCGCCGACACCGGCCGGCGCATCCTGCCGGCGACGCCGGGCCGCACGACGATGTGCCCGGTCGAGCTCGGCTGGCGCGGCGACGAGCCGGCCTCCTTGCTGCTGCTGCCGATCGAAACCCGTCTTGAAGGCCTCTCGCTCGGCGAGATGCGCAGCCAGCCGCGCGCCTGGCGTCGGCTCGCCCTCGACGTGCAGGACCCCGATCAGCTCGCCGAGTCACTCCTCGAGGTGACGCGCACCGAGTGGGTCACCAAGGAGCAGGCGCGCTCGCTCGGCTTCTGGGACGACGAAGCGCCCGACGACAACCCGCCGGTCGACGACAACGGCAAGGTCGAGGTGCCGGCCTGGCGCCACGCCCTCATCAACTATCCGCATCCGCTCCTGAAGCAGGGCCTGGTGGTGCTCGACACGCCGGGACTGAACGCGATCGGTGCCGAGCCCGAGCTGACGCTGAACCTCCTGCCGAGCGCGCACGCGACGGTCTTCATCCTCGGCGCCGACACCGGCGTCACCAAGTCCGACCTCGCGATCTGGCGCGACCATCTCGGTGCCAATGCGCCGACGCGCTTCGTCGTCCTCAACAAGATCGATTCGCTCGTCGATCCGCTTGCGACGCTCGAGCAGGTCGAGGCGCAGATCACACAGCAGGCCCGGGAGACCGCGCGCACGCTCGGCGTGCCGATGCAGCGCGTCTTTCCGCTTTCGGCGCGCCAGGCCCTGGCGGCGCGCGTGGGCGGCGACGAGATGGGCCTCAACGAGAGCCGGCTGCCGAAGCTCGAGGCCGCCCTCGGCGCCGAGCTCCTGCCGCAGCGCCGTCACGTGCTCGAGCAGGTCGTGCAGGAGGGCGCGCAGCGGATCGAGGATCAGGTCGTCCGCAAGCTCGGCGACCAGCGCCGCCAGCTCGCCGAGCAGACGCTCGAACTGCGCGGCCTGCGCGGCAAGAACGGCTCGAAGGTCAAGCTGATGCTCAAGCGCGTCGAGGCCGAGACGCTCGAGTTCGAGGACTGCACGACGCTCCTGCAGGCGATGCGCTCGGTGCACGCACGCATGCTGAAGGACATGCTCGTCGACCTGTCGTCGGACCGCCTGCGCGACGAGGTCGCCGAGATGCAGGCCTCGATGAGCTCCGGCTTCCTCAATCTGGGCGCGAGGAAGGCCTTCGTCGCCCTGTGCGAGCGGTTGCGCGAGCTGCTCGTGCAGGGCCAGCGCCGAAACGCCGAGATCCGCGAGATGCTGACGGCGACCTTCGCGCGCCTCAACGCCGAGTACGGCTTCAGCCTCGCCATCGGCAAGCCCCTCGACTTCGAGCGCTTCTCCAACGAGCTGCAGCTGATCGAAAGCAACTACGTCCAGTACCTCGGCCTGACGCTCGCACTGCGTCTGGCGCAGCCCAAGTTCATGGAGCAGTTCCGGCGCATGCTGGTCTCCAAGCTGCGCGTCGTGTTCGAGAACGCGAGCAGCGAGCTCGAGCTGTGGAACAAGGCGGTTTCGGCGCAGGTCGATGCCCAGCTGCGCGAGCGCCGCAAGGCCTTCAAGCGGCGCAGCGAGACGCTCGAGAAAGTGCAGAACGCGGCCGGCGAGCTCGAGACCCGGATCGGCGAGATCGAGACGCAGGACAAGCGCCTGCAGCACTTCCAGGCGCGCATTGCCGAGCTGGCCGAGGCGCTGCGCGAGCATGCCTTGGCCGCGCCGCTGGCCACCGACGCGGCCATGGTCGAGACCGACATTCCGCTCTTCGACGATGCCGTGCCCGTCGAGGCGATGGAGCAGCGCCAGGCTTGACTGGCGCCGATCGCCCGATCGTTTTCGCGGAACGCGTCGTCGCCTGGCAGCGTCGCCACGGCCGACGCGACCTGCCGTGGCAGAACACGCGCGATCCCTACCGCGTGTGGGTCTCCGAGATCATGCTGCAGCAGACCCAGGTGCAGACCGTGCTCGGCTACTTCGGGCGGTTCATGGCGCGCTTTCCCGATGTGCGCGCCCTCGCCGCGGCGGGGCCGGGCGAGGTGCTGTCGGCATGGAGCGGCCTGGGCTACTACTCGCGGGCGACAAATCTCCATCGCTGCGCGCAGGTCGTCGTCGCCGAGCACGGCGGCGAGTTCCCGGGGACGAGCGCGATGCTCTCGACCCTGCCCGGCATCGGTCGCTCGACCGCGGCCGCGATCGCCGCCTTCTGCTTCGGCGAGCGTGTTGCGATCCTCGACGGCAACGTCAAGCGCGTGCTCGCGCGCGTCCTCGCGTTCGAGGGCGATCTCGCCGGCGCACGCGCCGAGCGCGAGCTCTGGGAGGCCGCGACCACCCTGCTGCCGGAGCGCGGCATCGAGCCCTACACGCAGGGCCTGATGGATCTCGGCGCGACGATCTGCCTCACGCGCTCGCCGCACTGCCTGCTGTGTCCGGTCGCCGGCGAATGCATCGCGGCACGAACCGGCACGCAGGCGCGCTTTCCGGTGAAGTCGCGCCGGCTCGTGCGCTCCCGACGCGACAGCGTCTGGCTCGAGCTTCGCTGGAAGGGTGCCGTGTGGCTCGTGGAGCGCGAGGCGCGCGGCGTCTGGGCGGGCCTGTGGAGCCTGCCCGAGCTCGACGCGATCGCGACGCTCGACGCGACGACGTCGTCGTGGCCCGGTCGTGGCCAGGTGGAGGCGCCGTTCCTCCACGTTCTCACCCATCTCGACTGGCATCTTCAGCCGGTGCGCTGGACCTTTCCGGCACGGACCTCGGCCCGTGCGATCGACGCGCTGCTCGCCCGCTGGCCGACCGGACGCTGGTTCGCTCCCGACGAGGCCCTCGCCCTCGGAATGCCCGCACCGCTGAAGAGACGCCTCGTGGCCGAGCTCAGTGATCGTCGCCCTTGACGCGCATCAGCGAGTCGACGACGTCGAGCCGCGCGATCGGGTCCATCAGCGTCAGCAGCCGCTGCTTCGCCTCGAGAGGCAGCGGCAGGATCTCGCACCAGCGATTGGCGACCCAGCCGGCGTCGTCGAATCGGTGCGGCTCGAGGAACGGTCGCGCCCCTTGCGCGGCGAGCGCGGCGATCGCCTCGACCAGGCTCTTGACGATGTCGGACTGACTCGGCGAGGGTGCCACGACGGCCTCGCCTGCGATCGCCGAGGCTTGGCCGATCCAGAGGCCGTCGGACTCCTGTCGCGTCGCGCCGAGGCGAAAGCGCGAGCCGCCGCGACAGCGCACGAGCAGGATGCCGGCCGAGGCGCTGTCGACGTCGATGAGCTCGGCGGTCGTGCCGACGTCGCAGAGCTCGACGCCTTCGGCGCCTTTGACTTCTCGCCCATGCTTCAGGCAGACGACGCCGAACGGACTCTGCTCGCGCATGCAGCGCGTCATCAGGTCGAGATAGCGGGCCTCGAAGATCTTGAGCTCGAGCAGGCCCTCGGGAAAGAGCACCGAGCGCAGCGGAAAGAGCGGCAGCTCCGCGCCGTCAACGAGAGGCATCACGACGTGCCTTCGAACTCGCGGTGCCGCACGAGAGTCGCCGCCCGGTTGCCGAAGGCCTCGCCGAGCCGCTCGGCAAACCAGACCGAGCGGTGCTGGCCGCCGGTGCAGCCGATCGCCACCGTCAGGTAGCTGCGCTGATCGGCCTCGAACGCCGGCAGCCATCGGCGCAGGAAGGCCTCGATCTGCGCGAGCATGTCCATCGCCTCGGGCTGCGCCTCCAGGTAGGCGGCGACGGCGGCGTCGCGGCCGGTAAGCGGACGCAGCTCGCGGACGTAGTGCGGATTCGGAAGGACGCGGATGTCGAAGACGTAGTCGGCGTCGAGCGGCACGCCGTGGCGAAACGCGAAGCTCTCGAAGACGAGCGTGAGGCGGCTGTCGGCCGCTTGCACGAGATCGCGCATCCAGGCGCGCAACTGGGTCGGCCGGAGCAGGCTGGTGTCGATCACCGTCGACATCTCGCGCAGGTCGGCGAGCAGCTCGCGCTCGATCCGGATCGCCTCGATCAGCGCGCCGCGATCGGCGAGCGGATGGGCGCGGCGGGTCTCTGAAAACCGGCGCACGAGCGCGCCCGTGGTCGCGTCGAGAAAGATCGGCTGGATCGCGACGCCCTCGCCGCGCAGCTCGGCGAGAAGCGGCAGCAGGTGCGGCAGCGAGCTCTCGCTGCGCACGTCGACGGCGATGGCGATGCGCTGATCGTTGCGTCGGCGCTCGAGGCGCAGGAAATCGCGCAGCAGCTCGGGCGGCAGGTTGTCGACGCAGAAGAAGCCCGCGTCCTCGAGGGCATGGAGCGCGACCGACTTGCCCGAGCCCGAGGTGCCCGTGACCAGAATGATCTCGCGAGGCGCGCGAGCTTCGGGTGCGACGCCTTCGGGATCGCTCATCGCGCTCCCTTTCGCGTCGGCGCGCCATGCGCCTTCGTGCCGGACGCGAGCATTTCCTCGGCGTGCGCCATGCTTGTCGACGACAGCTGCTGGCCACCGAGCATGCGTGCGATCTCGGCGACCCGGGTCTCGCCCGACACTTCCTCCACCGCGCTGCGCGTGCCGGCGCCCCTGGCTTGCTTGCTGACGAGGAAATGGCGGTCGGCGCACGCCGCGACCTGCGGCAGGTGGGTGACGGCGAGCACCTGGCGCTCGCGGCCGAGCTGCTTCATGAGCCGGCCGACGGTCTCGGCGACGGCGCCCCCGATGCCGGCGTCGACCTCGTCGAAGATCAGCGTGCCGGGCGACGTGTCGCCAGCGCGCAGCTCGGTGCCGACGACGGCGACGGCGAGCGCGATGCGCGAGAGCTCGCCGCCGGAGGCGACCTTGCCGAGCGGGCGCGGCGTCGATCCGGCGTGGCCGGCGACCAGGAACTCGGCGCTCTCACGGCCGAACGACTGCGGGCCGGCCGTCGGCTCGAGGGCGACGTCGAAGCGGCCGCCCGCCATGCCGAGCTGCTGCATCGTCCGCGTCACGGCAGCAGCGAACTTCGGCGCCGCCGCTTTGCGCGCCGCGGAGACGCGCTTCGCCTCCGTCTCGAAGGCGAGCACCGCGGCGTCGTGCGCCGCCTGCAGTCCTTCGAGATCGCTCGCGGCATCGATCTCACGCAGCTCGGCCTGCCACTGCGCGAGGAGCGCCGGCAGCTCGGCGGGCGGCCGGCGATGCCGACGCGCGAGGCCGACCCAGGCCGACAGGCGCTCCTCGATCTCGCGCAGCCGCTCGGGGTCGAGATCGCTGCGGTCGAGATAGCCGGCGAGCGTGTGCGCGGCGTCCTGCAGCTGGGCCTGCGCACCTTGCAGCGCCTCGATCGGGCCTTCGAGGCGTGCGTCGAAGGCGGCGACGCCCTGCAGCGCGTCGATGGCGCGGCCGGCGAGGGCGTCGGCGTTCGCGTCGGCGTCGGCGATCGCGTCGAGCGCAGCGCGTGCCGCGTCGATCAGCGACTGGCCGTGCCCGAGCCGCGTGTGTTCGGCATCGAGCCCGGCCCACTCGTCCGCGCCGGGCGCGAGCTTGGCCACTTCGCCGATCTGCCAGGCGAGCCGCTCACGCTCGCTCTCGAGCCGCCCCTGCTTCTCGCCGGCGTCCGCGAGCGCCTGCGCCGACGCGCGCCAAGCGCTCCAGCGCGCCGCGAGCGTGGTCGCGTCGACCTGGGCGTAGCTGTCGAGCAGGGCGCGCACGGCGGGCGCGCGCGTGAGCCCCTGCCAGGCGTGCTGGCCGTGAATGTCGACAAGGTGCTCGGCCGCCTCGCGCAGCTGCGCGATGGTCGCGCCGCTGCCGTTGATCCAGGCGCGGCTCTTTCCCTGCGCGTCGATCGTGCGGCGCAGCAGGAGGCGCCCGGCGTCGCCGGTGTCTGCATCGAAGCCGGCGTCGGCGAGCCAGGTCGAGAGCGCCTGGGGGACGTCGAACTCGGCCGCGATCTCGGCGCGTGCCGTGCCTTCGCGCACGACGCCGGCCTCGCCGCGTCCGCCGAGTGCGAGCTGCAAGGCGTCGACGAGGATTGACTTGCCCGCGCCGGTCTCGCCGCTCAGCACGCTGAAGCCCGGCCCGAAGTCGATCTCGAGCGCGTCGACGATGACGAAGTCGCGGATGGCGAGGCGGTGCAGCATGTCTTCTAAACCGAGCCCGACGCCCAGTGCAGCTTGCCGCGCAGCGTCGCGTAGTAGCTCCAGCCGCGGGGATGGAGGAAGCGCACGCGGTGCGCCGAGCGGCGCACGCAGATCCGGTCGCCATGCACCAGGCTGCTGAGCGACTGCATGTCGAAGTTGACGCTGGCGTCGCGGCCGGCGGCGATCTCGATGCCGACCTCGCCGCTGTCGGGCACGACGATCGGCCGGTTCGAGAGATGGTGCGGCGCGATCGGCACGAGTGCCCAGGCGGAAATGCCGGGATGCAGGATCGGGCCGCCGGCCGAGAGCGCATAGGCGGTCGAGCCGGTGGGCGAGCTCACGATCAGACCGTCGGCACGGATCTGGGCGACGAAATCACCGTCGATCTCGATGCGCAGCTCGACCATCCCGGCGCTCGCACCGCGGCTGACGATGACGTCGTTGAGCGCCAGGCCCTCGAAGATATTGACGCCGTCGCGCTCGACGTGGCCTTCGAGCATGGTCCGCTTCTCTTCCTCGAAGTCGCCGGCGAGGATCGGCGCGAGCGCGCTCTCGTACTCGCCCAGGCCGATGTCGGTGATGAAGCCCAGGC
>JBDTJD010000432.1:0-3113 GCA_039935975.1 Caldimonas sp. | reverse complement strand
GAGGGTCAAGCCTGCGCCGATGACCAGCACCGCGGCGGCGCTGAGAAGGGTCAGCCGGCGACGCGCCGGGCTGGGGGAAAGCTGGATCGTGCTCATGAATTTCTCCTTCGATGCCGCTTGGTCTGCCAGGATCGGCCGATCATTACAGACATCGGCCCGGGGCCGCGCCCCGGCCCGGCAAGCCCCGGCTATTCGCCGGGAGGCTCGCCGCGACCGAGGAAGACGCCGTCGGCGACAAGGGCAGCCTGAACCTCGGCCGGCGCGACCTCGCGCAGCGCCGCACGCGAACCCGTTGCGAGCGCCGCCAGCGTGCCTGCCGCCTGGCCCATCACGAAGCAGGCGCCGGAGACCCGCGCTGCCGACTGCCCTTCGTGAGTCATCGACGCGCAGCGCCCGGCGACCAGCAGGTTGGTCGCGGTGTGGCCGTCATCGGCGAGGCGCGGCAGCAGCATGCGCAGCGGCAGCTGGTTGAAGCCGCGCGACTGCGGGATCGCCGGCCAGCGCCACTCGACGTCACCGGCGACGTGGAGCTCGAGCGGCCAGCCGTTGACGCCGATCGTGTCGTCGAAGCTCGCGCAGGCCAGCACCTCGTCGGCCGTCAGGACGTGCTCGCCGACGAGGCGACGCGTCTCGCGGATGCCGAGCTGCGGCGCGATCTCGAGCGCGTAGGCTCGCTCGAAGCCGGGGACCCGCGCGCGCAGGAAGCCGAGGTAGTCGATCGCCTGGCGCCTCCCCTCGATCTCGCCGGCACTGAGCGAGCGCGCATCGGTGCCGTCGACGGCCGAGCCGTCGGCGTTCTTCAGCTGGGTGACGTTGACGCGCCATTCGCTCGCGTGCTTTTGCGGCCGCACGATCGCGCCTTTTCTCGGGAAGCGGAATTCGCCGGCGCCTTCGGCTTCGTCCATCAGTGCCGGAATCGTCCGCCAGGCGTCGCCGGCTCGCCCGGCGTCGACGTCGCCGACGCGAAACATCAGGGTCGGGAAGAGCAGCGGCCCGCCGGTCTGCATCGTGGCGCCGGCGAGGCGGGCGAGGTCGCCGTCGCCGGAGCAGTCGATGAAGGTCCTGGCGCAAAGCGCGAAGCGCCCGGACTTCGTCTCGACCAGCAGCGATTCGACTCGACCATCCTCGGAGCTCGTGACGCCCACGGCGACGGCGTGGAACAGGATCCCGGCGCCGGCCGCGAGGAGCATCTCGTCGGCCGCGCACTTGAACGCCGAGGTGTCGTAGGCCTGGGCCTTGATCTTGCCGAAGATGAGGTGCGGCTCGCTCAGGCCGTCGAGCTCACGCATGCGGTCGAGCAGCTCGTCGGCGACACCGCGGACGACGCGGCGGATCGTCCCGTGCACGTTGGCGTGCAGGCCGCAGAAGTTGGTAACGCCGGCGGCCGTGCCCATGCCGCCGAGAAATCCGTACCGCTCGACGAGGATCGTCTTGGCGCCACGTCGCGCCGCCGACGTTGCCGCGGCGATGCCCGCGGGACCGCCGCCGAGGACGACGACGTCGTATTCGCCGAAAACCGGCGTCGATCGCGCCGGCTCGTCGACGGCCTGGATCATGGCGTCAGTCGAGCTTGATGTTGTTCTTCTGGATGATCGGCTTCCAGCGCTCGATGTCGGCCGCGAGCCAGGCGCGCGCCTCGGCCGGCGTGTCGGCGACGACGTCCATGTACTGCAGCTTCAGCTTCTCGCGCACCTCGGGGTCGGAGAGGATCGCGACCAGCTCGTCGTGCAGCTTCTTGACGATGGCGTCGGGCGTCTTCGACGGCACGACGAAGCCCATCCAGGCGTCGGCCGCGATGTCCTTCAGGCCGCTCTCTGCAAGCGTCGGCAGATCCGGGAGCGCGCCGGAGCGCTTCGCCGTGGCGACCGCGAGCGCCTTGATCTTGCCGGCCTTGACCTGGGCCATCACCGCCGCCGCGGGCAGCACCGCGATGTCGGCGTTGCCCGAGAGCAGGGCGGTCACCGCCGCGCCGGAGCCGGCATACGGCACATGGACGACGCTCGTGCCGCTCTTCGAGGCCAGTGACTCCATCGCCAGGTGCGAGATGCTGCCGGCGCCCATCGACGCGTAGTTGTACTTGCCGGGATTCTTCTTCATCAGCGCGATCAGCTCGTCGGTCGTGCTGACGCCGAGCGACGCGGGCACGACCAGCACGCTCGGCTGGGTCGCGGCGATGCTGACGAGCTCGAGGTCCTTGGCCGCGTCGTACGGCATCTTCCTGAAGAGCAGCGCGTTGACGCCGAGCGGCCCGGCGATGCTCACGCCGATGGTGGAGCCGTCCGGCGCGGCCTTGGCGACGGCATCGGTGCCGAGATTGCCGCTCGCCCCGGATTTGTTCTCGACGATCATCGGCTGACCGGTGCGCTTGGCGAGCCGGTCGGAGACGATCCGGGCGATCAGGTCGGGCGTCGAGCCCGGCCCGTACGGCACGATGATGTGCACCGGCCCCTTCGGCCAGTCGGCGCCAGGTGCAGATTGCGCAGCGGCAAGGCCGCACGCGGCGGCGAGCGCGAGCGACGCGGCAAGGCGTGCCGTGAAATGGAAAGGAGCGTGGTTCATCGCGTCGGACCTTCGATCGAGGGTTAGGATTCTGTCCGCATTGTCACGTTCCCCCGGATCGCCGCCACCATGACCGACCAGCCCCCCGCTGCCGTCTCCCACGCGCCCGACCTGAGCCACATCGCGCCACGCGACAAGGCCGAGATCCTCGCCGAGGCGCTGCCCTACATCAGGAAGTTCCACGGCAAGACGATCGTCATCAAGTACGGCGGCAACGCCATGACCGACCCGGCGCTGCAGCAGGATTTCGCCGAGGACGTCGTCCTGCTCAAGCTCGTCGGCATGAATCCGGTCGTCGTCCACGGCGGCGGGCCGCAGATCGAGGAGGCGCTCGCCAAGATCGGCAAGAAGGGCCAGTTCATCCAGGGCATGCGCGTCACCGACGACGAGACCATGGAAGTCGTCGAGTGGGTGCTCGCCGGCCAGGTGCAGCAGGACATCGTCGGCCTGATCAACGTCGCCGGCGGCAAGGCCGTCGGCCTCACAGGCCGCGACGGCGGCCTGATCCGCGCCAAGAAGCTGCGCCTGACCGACCTCAAGGATCCGACCAAGGT
>JBDTJD010000431.1:0-2607 GCA_039935975.1 Caldimonas sp. | reverse complement strand
CTGATCGCGATGAACAAGCCGGCGGGCTACGAGTGCTCCCTGAAGCCGCGCCACCATCCGGGCGTCCATTCGCTCCTGCCCGCGCCGTTGCGCCGACGCGGCCTGCAGCCGATCGGCCGGCTCGACGAGGACACGACCGGCGTCCTCCTCTTCACCGACGATGGCGCACTGGTTCACCGGCTCACGTCGCCCAAGCGCCACGTCGCCAAAGTCTACGAGGTGGGGTGCAAGCATCCGGTCGACCCGGGCCAGGTCGAGCGACTGCTGGCCGGGGTTCTCCTGCACGACGACGACCAGACGGTCCGGGCCGCGGCGTGCGAGGCGACCGGCGAGTGCGAGCTCCGGCTCACGCTCGTCGAAGGGAAATACCACCAGGTCAAGCGGATGGTGGCCGCCGTTGCCAACCGCGTCGAGACGCTGCATCGCAGCGCGTTCGGCGATGTCCGTGTCGATGGACTTGCGCCCGGTGCCTGGCGATGGGCCGACGCCGACGCTGCCGCAAAAGTCGCGCGCTGAAGCCGGCGCGGCCGCGGGGCGATTCCACACAAGGGGCTGGGGACGCTTCCTACATGCGCACGCGCCGTGCGCCGGCCACGTCACCCAGGCGCCCGCACTACTCTCGCCCCACTGCAACTTTTCAGGAGAGCGAGATGGGCAAGTACTTCCTGGGCTGGATCCTCGGCGTTCCCGCGGTCGTTCTGGTCGGCATCTATCTGGTGTCGCACCTTTTCTGACTGCGCTTCAGCGATCGCCGGGCAGCGTGGGATGAAAGTCGCCCATGGGCCCGGCTCCTCCGGTCGGCCTTTCGCGTGAATCACGAACGCCCTTGGCCTCGAAGATGAGCATCATCTCGGCTTCACGGCGACGATCCTGGGAATCGCGCATCTCGGCCCAGCGGCTGTAGAGCCACCAGCCGCTCACCCCCATCAGCAGGACGAAAAGAACGCCGAAGGCCATGGCCATCTCCTATCCGTGACGCGGGGAGATTTTCGCCAAACGTCCCCGCGAAACCGCGCCGGCCATCCTTCAAAACGAACCCTTCGGGAGACCCGTCGAGGGGCTCGGCTGATCACCGTCGAGCGGATGGCGCCGCTGTGCTGGCCGTCGTCCTCGGCTCCAGCCATCCGCAGTCCGTAGCCCACCGGCGCAGCCGCGCGTCTCCACATCGCGAGTCGCGTCGATAATTCGTCGCCATGCATGTGATCCGCAGCCTTCGCGACCCCCGGATCGCGCCGCACTGCGCCCTCACGATCGGAAACTTCGACGGCGTCCATCGCGGCCACCAAGCGATGCTCGCGCTGCTCGTCTCGGAGGCTTCGCATCGCCGCCTGCCGGCGACCGTGCTCACCTTCGAGCCGAACCCGCGCGACTACTTCGCTCGCCGCGCCGGCACGCCCGACGCCGCTCCGGCGCGCATCGCGACGCTGCGCGACAAGGTCGTCGAGCTCGGCCGCTGCGGCATCGAGCAGGTGGTGGTGGCGCGCTTCGACGCCGCCTTCGCGGCGCAGACACCCGCCGCGTTCATCGACGACGTCATCGTCGACGGCCTCAACGCCGGCTACGTTCTCGTCGGCGACGACTTCCGCTTCGGCGCGCGCCGGGCCGGCGACTACGCGATGCTCGACGCCGCCGGCCAGACGCGCGGCTTCGACGTCGCCCGCATGATGTCCTACGAGGTCCACGGACTGCGGGTGTCCAGCTCCGCCGTGCGTGCCGCCCTCGCCGACGGCGACATGGAGCGCGCCGGGGCGCTGCTCGGCCGGCCCTACAGCATCAGCGGTCGCGTCATCCACGGCGCGCGGCTCGGTCGCGAGCTGGGCGCCAGCGCGCCCGGCCGCGGCGACGGCTTTCGCACGCTCAACCTGCGCTTCCCGCACGCGCGGCCGGCGGCGACGGGGATCTTCGTCGTCCGCGTTCACGGACTCGCCGACCATCCGCTCGACGGCGTCGCCAGCCTCGGCCGGCGCCCGACCGTCGACGAAAGCGGCCGCGTCCTGCTCGAAGTGCACTGCTTCGACTGGCCCGCCCCCCTCGGCGCCGAGGGGGGCTACGGTAAACTCGTCGCCGTGGAACTGCTGAAGAAACTGCGCGACGAGGCCCGCTACGACTCGCTCGCCGCCCTCGCCGAAGCGATTCGCGACGACGCGGTGGCGGCGCGTGCCTTCCTCGCTGCCGAGTTCGCCGAGCACGCCGCGACCGGTCGGCAGACGACGCGCGACCGAATTTGATCCGCGCGGGCGCCGCGCACTACCGCGGCCTCCTCGCGATCGACCGCGCCGCGATCCTCACCCACCCGCATTCTTCGGTCGACCGCACGCCGCGCCGGCCGCCCCTTTGAAAGACTCGCCGCCATGGCTGACGCGCCTCCTGCCTCGACCGCCCCGGTCGACTACCGCTCGACGCTGAACCTTCCCGACACGCCGTTCCCGATGCGCGGCGACCTGCCGCGGCGCGAGCCCGGCTGGGTGCAGCAATGGAGTGACGAAGGCACCTATCAAAGATTGCGCGACGCGCGCCACGGCCGGCCACGCTTCGTTCTGCACGACGGCCCCCCGTACGCCAATGGCCAGCTCCACATCGGCCACGCCGCCAACAAGATCCTGAAGG
>JBDTJD010000430.1:0-2740 GCA_039935975.1 Caldimonas sp. | reverse complement strand
TGCCCCTCGTCGCTGCCACCCACTCCGCCTGCCGCCCATCGTGACCCAGACCGATCCCACGCCGCCCCAGCCGACGCCTCCCACGCCGCTGCCGCCGACGCCGCAGAACCCCCAGGGGATCCCGCCTGCGATCGACGACCCGCGGGCGCCAGGCGCACCCGAGCCGGTGCGTGAGCCGCCGATCGACAAGCCTCCCGCGGTCGCCGGCCGATGAGCGGGGCCGCGGCGGAGGCGAAAACGTCGGACGACGGCGAAGCTCCGCCCGGCCTCGTCTGGGTGAGCGACGACTCGCCCGGGATCCGTCGCCTGCGCGCGGGTGACCGGTTCGTTTATCGCGGCGTCGACGGCAGGAAGGTTCGCAAGGCCGCAGAGCTGCGCCGGATCGCCTCGCTCGCGGTCCCGCCGGCCTACGAGGACGTATGGATCTGCCCGCGGCCCAATGGCCATCTGCAGGCCACCGGCCGAGATGCGCGTGGGCGCAAGCAATACCGCTATCACCCCGAGTGGCGGCTCGCCAAGGACGCCGACAAGTTCGAGCGCATGCTCGAGTTCGGCGCCGCGCTGCCGCGGATCAGAAGGCACGTGAAGGACGATCTCGCTGCGCCGATGGGCGCGAAGCCGGGCCGTGCCACCGTGCTCGCCACGATCGTGCGCCTCCTCGACACCACCTACGTGCGCATCGGCAACGAGGAGTACGCGCGCGAGAACAAGTCGTTCGGCCTCACGACCTTGCGCCATCGACATGCCGCCGTTTCGGGGACCCAGCTGCGCCTGCGCTTCCGTGGCAAGAGCGGCAAGGACCACGAGGTCGCACTCGACGACCCGCGCGTCGCGCGAGTCGTCCGCCGCTGCCAGGCGATGCCGGGTCAGGAGCTCTTCCAGTTCACCGACGAGGACGGCCAGGCCCGCGCCGTCGACTCGGCCGACGTCAACGACTACATCCGCGAGATCGCCGGCGCCAATTTCACCGCCAAGGACTTTCGCACCTGGCACGGCACGACCCACGCCCTCGCGCTCTGGGTCGCGCAGGACGAGGCCGAGCCGGCGGGTGTGAAGCAATTGCTCTCCGAAGTCGCGGCCCGGCTGGGCAATACGGTGGCGGTCTGCAGGAAGGCGTATGTTCATCCGCGCGTGCTGGCGGTGCTGGCGAAGATCGCTGACGCGCAGACGGTGGCGCGGCTCGAGAAGGCGCGACGCCGGGCCGGGCTGGCGGTGTCCGAGCGCCGCCTGCTGGCGTTTCTGGCCTAGCGGCGAGGCCCTTGTCGGGCGATTCCGGGTCGCCTACACTTTCCCTACCGGTCGGTCGAAGATGTTTTCACCGTCCCAGCGTGGAAGGGGACATCGCTTGGCAGAGCCGCTCGTTCGAATCGTTCATTCCGGCAGCGTCGTCACTCTGGCGCTGAACCGGCCGCAGGCCCTGAACAGCTTCACTGCGGCGATGCACGGCGAGTTGCGCGTCGCGCTCGATGCCGCCGCCGACGACCGCACCGTGCGCTGTGTCGTCATCACCGGAACCGGTCGGGGCTTTTGTGCCGGCCAGGACCTCGCCGACCCGGCGGTCGCGCCGACAAGCGGAAGCAGCACGCCGCAGGTCGACGTCGGGGACGCGATCGAGCGCTTCTACAAGCCGCTCGCGTTGCGCATCCGCTCGATGCCGGTGCCGGTGGTCGCGGCGGTCAACGGCGTCGCAGCAGGCGCGGGAGCCAATTTCGCGCTTCTGTGCGACATCGTCGTCGCGGCGCGCTCGGCAAGCTTCATCCAGGCGTTCTCGAAGATCGGCCTGGTTCCCGACTGCGGCGGCAGCTGGCTGCTGCCGCGCCTGATGGGGCGGGCGAATGCGATGGCGCTTGCGATGCTCGGCGACAAGCTGATGGCCGAGGACGCCGTGCGGCTCGGCCTGATCTGGAAGTGTGTCGACGACGCCGCGCTCCCCGCCGAGGTCGACGCACTCGCCGCGCGTCTGGCCAAGATGCCGACGCGCGCCCTCGTCGCCACGCGCAAGGCGCTCGACGACGCCCAGCAGCTCGACCTCGCCGCCGCGCTGAGCCTGGAGGCCGGCGTGCAGCGAACGCTCGGGGCCGCGCCCGATTTCGCCGAGGGCGTGGCTGCGTTCATGGCCAAGCGGCCGGCCGTCTTCTCCGATCGCTAGGAGGGCCGATGGCGCAAGCAATGCCTGATGCCGCGACGACGATCGGCCCGTCGGCCCAAGCGGTCGGCGCTCACATGTTCGCCGCCGACCGCGCCTCGCGCGGCCTCGGCATGCGCATCGTTGCGCTCGGCGACGGCACGGCCCGGCTCGAGATGCCTGTGCGCGACGACATGCTCAACGGGCACGAGATCTGTCATGGCGGCTTCATCACGACGCTCGCCGATTCGGCGTTCGCGTTCGCCTGCAACTCGCGCAACCAGCTCACCGTCGCGGCCGGGCTGACGGTCGACTTCCTCGCCCCGGTCAGGGGCGGCGACGTGTTGACGGCCGACGCCGTCGAGGTGTCGCTGCGCGGACGCACGGGCGTCTACGACATCGTCGTCACCAACCAGGACGGCGTTCGCGTCGCGCTCGTGCGCGGTCGCTCGGCCGCGTTGCGCGGCCGCACGGTGATGTCGGTCGCGGCCGGCGCAGCCAAGGAGAGACTGGCATGACCGTTCGCCCGCCCGTTGCCGGCGAGCTCGAGCCGATCGAGCGCGCCAGCCGCGACGAGCTGCGTGCGCTGCAGCTCGAGCGGATGAAGTGGAGCCT
>JBDTJD010000429.1:0-2843 GCA_039935975.1 Caldimonas sp. | reverse complement strand
GCGCATCAGGTCTTCGTGGCCGAGCGTCATCGGGTCGAAGGTGCCCGGGTACACGGCGGTCAGTCGGGTCACGGACGTCATGTCGCTCTCCACGCGTCGAGGTCGCGCGCAGTGTAGCCGCGGGCCGCCGCCCGCGGCCCCGTCAGGCGACGGCTCGCTTGCGGCGCGACCCCCAGCCGATGGCGGCGATGCCGGCGAGCATCAGCGCATAGGTCTCGGGCTCCGGCACGGCAGCGACGGTCGCTGCGTTGATCGTGCCGTGGTACGAGCCCATGCCGGCGGGATTGCCGTCGTCGCCGAGCACGGCGCCGAAGACCGTCAAGGTCAGCGGCACGTCGTTGGTGACGGTCGCGGCAAAGCTGAAGTCGGGTCCGTCGCTCTCGGGGAGGAAGCTGAAGTTCTGGTCGTTGATGCTGGCCGTGAAGAAGCTCACCGGGCCCGAGAGGCTCGAAAGCGTCACCGACACCAGTCCGGCGAACGTCGTCGGCAGGAAGGTGAAGGTGTCGATGAAGAGGCCGTCGGCCGACTGCGTGAAGGCGCCCGAGAACATGCCGGCGCCCGCAGGCGTGAGTGTCACGGGCGGCGGATCGGCGAGGACCGTGCCGGCAGAGCAGGCCAGCGTGGCCGCGACGAGAAGACATTTGAGGTTCATGGGTCAATCCTTCGATTGGAGCGAGTGGCGAAAAGCGGGAACGTCCCTGGGAACGAGGGCAATGCGAGACCGCAGTGGCGATCGTGACGTCGACACTACGGCCCCGCGCGCTTTCAGGGTGCCCCCGGGATGGGCGTATTGAGATAAGGGAATCCACTCAGGAGCGGACGCACGGCCTGGTCGACAGCGTCGTGCAGCTTGAAGACCGTTCCGTTGGCGGCCAGCGGCACCGCCGAGGGCTTGCACGCCGCGCCGAATCCGAGCGCATTCGCGTTGCCGTTGGCGACGCACAGTCCGCCCATCACCGCCACGAGCGAGATGTCGACGACGTCGTCCTTCGGCCGGCGCCCGTTCGGATAGCCCGCGTTGTCGGTGCCGCCTGCCAGGATGTTGCCGACGATGCCGAGCCGGTTCTGCATCGCGAACGGCACGGCCGGGATCGCCGTGTTGAGCCGCAGCATCTCCGATGGCGTGATCGTGCCGAGCTGGTTCACGCCGGCGATGCCGGTGAGAAACGTCGTCACCAGGTCGTTGCGGCCCGCGTTGCTGGGCGCGAGCGAGCCGGCGGGCTGAGCGAAGGCGATCTCGACCAGCGCGGGCAGCGTCGGGTTGGTCACGTAGTCGGCGAACTGACCGTCGTCCCTCGGGCTCGAGCTGTTGAAGCGGTCCTTGTCGGGCAGGCCGATCACGACCTCGTTGACGAGGGGCATGCCAAGACGCGAGACCTGGGTCCAGTTGCCGCCGGGCACGACCGTTGTGCCGAGTCCCTTGCCCGGACTGGGCGTGAGGAACTGGCCCTGGCGCAGGCTCGCCGTCGTCCAGCCGCCGATGACCGGATGCGACGGATCGGCGACGAGGCACGAGGCCGCGACCTCGAGCTCGAGCGCGGTGACGTTCTTGTCGGCCAGGCTGTCCATGCCGGCATTGATCAGCGACGGGTCGGTGATGACCGCCAGTGGAGCGTTGATGAGGTCGAAAATGACACCGAGGTTGACGGCGAACGGATCCTTGCGCTGGCCGACGAAAAGTCGACCGGGCGTCGCGCAGCCCGGGATGTTGATGCTGTAGACGTGCTTGGCGGCGTACCCGGCGTAGTCGGGAATCGTCTTCGTGCCGATGTTGTCGACCGGCTTGTCGAAGGTCGGCGAATTGTTGACAGCGTTGGTGATCGCCGCGCTCGCGCCGGTACGGCGATCGCCGCGGACGATGTTGACCGTGTAGGTCTCGTTGACGTTGAGCGAGGGCGAGTGGACGTCGGAAACCTGCCCCGCCTGGATCAGCGGGATCGGCACCGTCTTGTTCTGGATCGGCAGCGCGATCGACTTGAGCGAATTCTTGAACTTGAACTGGAAGGTGATGTGCTCCTTCGCGTCCCCGACGTTGTCGATGTGGATCTCGTAAAGCGCATTCGGATCCATCGAGAAGTAGTTCGGCCCGCCGTACGCATCCTGCAGCGGAAGGTAGTTTGCGACCAACGTCACGAAGCCGGCCCGGCCGCCGCTGCCGTTGGCGGCGACGCCTTCGTAGCTGTTGAACATGTAGAAATCGGTTCCGTCGACCTTGGGCTGGGTCGTGATAAACGGAGCCTCGCGATGGCTCGACGCTTGCGCGCCACCGATGACGCCCAGCGCGCAGAGCGCCACCAGGAGCGGCAGCCGCCGCGGCGACTTGAACGGGGAAGTTCTCATGCGTTCTCCTCGAGAGAGTGATTGGTTGTTCGATGAACGGATCGAGCGGGAGCACCGTCCGAGCAGGTCCCGCCGTCACGCTACGTCGCTTCACGGGCGGCGGATGCGCCCGTCGACGACGATATGACCCCGCCTTCGCGGGGCCGGGTAAGCCCGTACTGCGTCGGACGCGCGGTGGTGCCGCGGCCGATCAGGACGCGGCGATAGACGCCGCTGCCGGATCGACCTTACGCAGCAACTGGAACGACACGGCGCCGGCCTTCGACTCGCGCCACGCCCGCAACGCGAGTGCGCCGATCGCTTCGGGCGCCAGCCGCGCCGGCGCTTCGACATAGACGAAGCCGCCGACGGCGACGATCCGAGCCGCGGCCGTCAGGGCCGCGCCCAGCAGAGCAGGATCGTCGAACGGCGGGTCGAGGAAAACCACGTCGAACGCGGCGGCCGGCGCGCGGGCCATCCAGGTCAGCGCATCCGACCGCTCGACCTGCACCGCGTCGGCCTTC
>JBDTJD010000428.1:0-3244 GCA_039935975.1 Caldimonas sp. | reverse complement strand
ACCGGAGAAAGCATTGCTGCCGCGTTGTGCCGCTCCAATATTGCCAGCTGCCGCGTGACCGCGAAATCGTCCGCGCCGCGTGGTTACTACTGCGGGATGGGCGTGTGTTTCGAGTGCCTCGTCGAGGTCGACGGCACCCCCGGATTGCGCGCATGCCGTACGACGGTGAAGCCAGGTATGCGGGTGAGAACAGAGATCACATGAGCTCGGCAACCGTCGACGGCAGCGTGATGGATGTCGATGTCCTCCTCATCGGGGCGGGGCCGGCAGGCCTTGCCGCCGCAGCGGCTCTCGTGCAGGCCGGCATCGCAGTCACCATCGTCGACGACAACGCTCAGGCCGGCGGCCAATACTTTCGCCAGTTGCCCGCGGCATTTCAGGTCGCTGCCGATTCCCGCCTCGCGCGCGCACAGCATCGCGCCCTCGACGCGCTTGCCGTGCTCGACCATCCGTTGGTCACCTTCATGCCCGGCACCACCATCTGGGCTATGCCGGCACCACGTGTGTTTTCTTTCTCACGCGACGGGGCCAGTGGGCGCCTGCGCGCACGCGCCGTGATCCTTGCGACCGGTGCCCAGGACTGTCCCACGCCGTTCCCCGGCTGGACGCTGCCCGGGGTGGTGTCGGCAGGCGGGTGTCTGAACCTTATCAAGGGCCAGGGAATGGTGCCGGGCCGCCGAGTGGCGATCGTCGGCAACGGCCCGCTGCTGCTGGTGACCGCGTACTCGCTGCTGCGGGCGGGCGTCGAGGTCGTCGCCGTAGCCGAGGCGGCCACGGGAGCGAACCTGCTCCGCCAGGCACCGGGCTTGTTGCTTTCGCCTGGTCTGCTCGCGCTCGGTGTGCGCTACCGAACGGCCATGCTGCGCGCCGGCGTGCCGCTCATGAACGGCCACGCAGTCGTGGTGGCGACGGGCGAGCGGCGCGTCGAGCGCATCGTCATCGCGCCTCTCGATGCCCATCAGGCGCCGCGCCATGAACACGCGCGAACCTTTGCGGTCGATGCGTTGGTGACGGGCTACGGCCTGACACCTTCCACCGAGATCGCACGCATGATCGGCTGCTCCATGCGCAACGACCCCATGCTGGGAGGCTGGGTCCCCCAGCGCTCCGCAGGGCTCGAAACCTCGATCGATGGGATCTACGCGGCCGGCGACGGAGCCGGTATCGGTGGCGTCGAACTGGCCGTGGTCGAAGGCCGGCTTGCCGGATCTGCAGTGGCGGCGCGACTCGACCGCCCGATCGCCGGATCCCTCGCTGCCGCAATGCGACAGCTGCGACGTCTCAACCACTTTCGGCATGCGCTCGCAGCCGCGTACGCTTTGCCGGAACCCGTGGCCCTGGCCACCGACCAGACCACCATCTGCCGGTGCGAAGACATCACGCAAGGCGAGATCCGCAAGGCAGCGCGGGATTGCGATGGCGATCTTGGTCGCATCAAGTCGTCGACCCGTCTTTCGATGGGTCGCTGCCAGGGCCGCAATTGTCTCGTCCCGTCTGCGGCCATCGTCGCCAGGGAGTGTCACGTCGCGCTTGACTCCGTGCGACTGCCGCGCATGCGCCCACCGGCACGGCCCATTCCGATCGCGAGCCTACTCGCAGAAGCGCTGGGGCCGGCGCGCGAACCCGACATGCCGCCAAGCTGACGCGGCACGGCGCCCGTATTTTCTTCTTAAACGTCCGTCTGGAGAACTTAATGAACGCAGTCTCATCCGATTTGTCGCGCTATTCGATCGGCGATCTTCCTTGCACGAGTTACATCGAAGGCGCCTTCATCCCTGCCGCCGGCGCGCCGACGCATCCGACCTTCGACCCGGCGAGCGGCGAGGTGCTGGCCGCGGTTGCGATCGCGTCCTCTGACACGGTCGCAGAAGCCATCGCTTCGTCAGCGCGGGCGCTGCGCGTGTGGCGCAGCAAGCTGCCGGCGGAGCGCGCGCGTATGCTGATGGCAGTGGCTCGGCTCATTCGGCGCGATGCCGAAACGCTGGCACGGATCGAGTCGCTCGATTCCGGGAAGCCTCTGCGCGAAGCGCGCGGCGACATCGAGACGTCGGCGCGCTATTTCGAGTACTACGCCGGCGTCGCCGACAAGTTCGAAGGAACCTCGATACCGCTGGGTGAACAATTTTTCTCTTTCACTTTGCGCGAACCAGTCGGCGTCACCGCGCACATCATTCCATGGAACTTTCCTCTCGTGACCACGGCGCGTGGCGTGGCGCCGGCCCTGGCCGCAGGCTGCACCGCTGTCGTCAAGCCCGCCGAGCAAACGCCACTGAGTGCTCTGCTGCTGGGCCCGCTCATGCATGAGGCGGGCATTCCGCCAGGCGTCTACAACGTAGTCGTCGGTACCGGCGCCGTAACCGGTGAAGCGCTGGTCTCGCACCCCGGTGTCGCTCACGTCACGTTCACTGGCTCGGTCAAGACTGGCAAGCGGGTGATGCGCGGCGCCGCCGATCACGTGGCCTCCGTCACGCTCGAACTCGGCGGCAAGTCGCCTCTGGTCGTGCTCGCCGATGCCGATATCGATGCCGCCATCGAGGGCACGCTGAAGGCCATCTTCACGAATGCCGGGCAGGTCTGCTCGTGCGGCTCGCGCTTGGTGGTCGAGAAGGCCATTGCGCCCGAGCTGACAGAGCGCATCGTATCGGCCGCGCGTGCCATGAAGGCCGGCCGGGGTCTGGACAACCCCGACCTGGGGCCACTCGTCTCTGCGGCTCAATTGAAAACCGTGAGCGGCTACGTTGTGGCCGGGATGTCGCGCGGCCTAGAGGCCTTGTGCGGCGGAAAGCGTATGGACGTGCCCGGCCTCGAGAACGGCTGGTTCTTCGAACCCACCCTGCTTCTTTGCCCGGACGCCCGGGACGCCGTGGCACAGGAAGAAATCTTCGGTCCGGTGCTGGCGGTGCAAATCGCCGACAACTACGATGACGCCGTTCAGCTCGCCAACGGTACCGACTTCGGACTAGTCGCCGGCATCTATTCGCGCGACGTAGGCAAGGTTCTTCGATTCGCGAGAGACGTGGACGCGGGGCAGGTATTCATCAACCAGTTCTTCGCCGGGGGCGTTGAGACGCCTTTCGGTGGTACCCGAAACAGCGGCTTCGGGCGTGAGAAAGGCCTCGCGGCGATGCAGAACTACAGCCGGATCAAGACGGTCACGGCGCGGCTGTAGTCCTCGTTCTTGAACGCGGCGCTATAGCGTTCGGATCTTCGAGATGAAGTCCCTGGTCCGCGGCTCGGCGGGGTC
>JBDTJD010000427.1:0-4147 GCA_039935975.1 Caldimonas sp. | reverse complement strand
TGACGCCGCGCGGCCAGGAGACGATCGAGGTGCTCGACGTCCGCTATCCGGCGCCGTCGGGCGGGGCGTGACCGCCGCGCGCCTCAGGGCTTGACGCGGGCGACCCGGAGCACCGCTGGCGCCCGCTTGAGCGTTCGCATCACGTCGGCGAGATGCAGGCGGTCGCGAACGCTCAGGAGGAGCTGAAGCTCGGTGGTCTCGCTGGCCGGCTCGTTGGTCATGTCGATGTGGGTGATGTCGGCCTCGGCGTGACTCACGGCCATGGCCACCTGGGCGAGCACGCCCTTGCCGTTCTTCACCAGCAACGCGACCGCGGTCTCGAAAGACCGGGTCGGCTGCTCGGCCCAGTCGACCCTCATCCAGCGCTCGCTGTCTCGCTCGAGGAGCCGCTTGCCGACGCTGCAGTCGGAGGTGTGCACCGTGAGGCCTTCGCCGCGGCCGAGGTTGCCGACAATGGTGTCGCCCGGGATCGGCCGGCAGCAGGACTCGAGCTGCACCGAGGCGCCTTCGCTGCCATCGATCATGATGACGCCCTGCGAAGGCGCCGAATCGTCGACCGCGTAGCGGCCCATGGTGAGCGTGAGCGCGTCGGCGCGGACCCCGCCTTCGGCCAGGAGCCGCGCCAGCCGCGTCGCGACGATGGTCGCGATCTTTCGGCCCAGGCCGATGTCGACGAAGAGGTCGTCGCGGCTCTTGTTGCCGCTCCAGCGCAGGAGCTGCTGCCAGACGAGCGCGCCCGGACCGTCTTCGACCGGCAGGGCCAGGCCTTCGGCACGCAGGGACTGGGCGAGCATCTTCTCGCCGAGGCTTTGCGATTCCTCGAGCTCCATGTTCTTGAGGTAGTGCCGGATCTTCGAGCGCGCCCGGCCCGTGCAGACGAAGTTGAGCCAGGCCGGATTCGGCCGCGCATTGGGCGCCCCGATGATCTCGACGACGTCGCCGCTCTTCAGCTCGGTGCGCAGCGGCACCGGCTCGCCATTCACGTTGGCGGCGACGCAGTGCTCGCCGACGTCGGTGTGGATCGCGTAGGCGAAGTCCACCGGCGTTGCGCCGCGCGGCAGGGCAAGGATCTTCGATCGCGGAGTGAACACGTAGACCGCCTCGGGATAGAGGTCGATCTTGATGTGCTCGAGAAACTCGCCGGCATCCCGCGTGTCGTCCTGGATGTCGATCAGCGACTGCAGCCAGAGGGCGCCGAGGCGCTGCGCTTCCTGGCCGTGCGTGGCACCGTCGTCGTTCTCCTTGTAGAGCCAGTGGGCGGCAATGCCCTTCTCGGCGATCGCATGCATCTGCTCGGTGCGGATCTGGAACTCGACGGCGGTGCCGAGTGGGCTGACGAGCGTGGTGTGGAGCGACTGGTAGCCGTTGGCCTTCGGAATCGCGATGTAGTCCTTGAACCGCCCGGGCACGGGCTTCATCACCTGGTGCAGCACGCCGAGCGCCATGTAGCACTCGGGAAGCGTGTCGACGACGATTCGAAAGCCGAAGATGTCGTTGACCTGCGCGAACGACAGGTGCTTGTCGCGCATCTTGGTGTAGATCGAGTAGAGCGTCTTCTCGCGACCGAAGATCTGAGCCGCGATCCTCGACTGCGCAAACGCCTTCTCGACGTCCTTGTGGATCCGCTCGACGATGTCGCGGCGAAACCCACGCGCCTTCAGAACGGCTTTGGACAACGCCGCTTCGCGCCAGGGCCTGAGATGCCTGAACGACAGCTCCTGCAGCTCGCGATAGGTCTGGTTCAGGCCGAGCCGGTGTGCGATCGGCGCATAGATCTCGAGCGTCTCGCCGGCGATGCGCGCACGCCGGGCCAGGCCGACCGCGTCCATCGTGCGCATGTTGTGGAGTCGATCGGCGAGCTTGACCAGGATGACGCGAACGTCCCGGGTCATCGCCAGCAACATCTTCCTGAACGATTCGGCCTGTGACTCTTCGCGGGTCGAGAAGCGCAGCTTGTCGAGCTTCGTGAGCCCGTCGACGAGATCGGCGGTCGGCGCACCGAAACGCTCGATCAGCTCGGCCTTGCTGATGCCGCAATCCTCCATCGCGTCGTGCATGAGCGCGGCCATGATCGCCTGGGCGTCGAGCTTCCACTCGGCGCAGAGGCCCGCGACGGCGATGGGATGGGTGATGTAAGGCTCGCCGCTGTCGCGGAACTGGCCGAGATGGGCCTCGTCGGCGAAGCGGTACGCGTCGCGGACGCGCCGGATGTCGGCGGCGTCGAGGTAGTCAAGCTTGCCGGTGAGCGCTGCAAACGAGGCCGCGGCGGCATCCCCGGGGGTGGGTGCAGCGGTGACCGAGGGAGGCGCCCGTTTTCGGGCCACCGGCTTGGACGCGCCGGGCTCGGCGGTCGAGGAGCGCGCAGCCATGCCCTAATTTAGCGCGGATCGCGGCGCCCCATCGAGGCAGTGGCGCTGCTGCACGAAGCGCCGGCGGCCGCCGGCGCGAGAAGGGGAATTCCTAGACCGGAACCTTCTTCAGCATCTCGATGCCGATCTCGCCGGCGGCGATCTCGCGCAGCGCGGTGACGCCCGGCTTGTTCTTGGTCTCGACCTTCGGCGCATGACCCTGGCTCAGCATGCGGGCGCGGTACGTGGCCGCGAGCACCAGCTGGAAGCGGTTCGGGATCTTGGTCAGGCAATCTTCGACGGTGATGCGGGCCATGCGGTGTACCGGTGTGCGAGAGGAGAAGGAAAGGTGCCGCCTAGGGCAAGCCAAGGGCGGCGAAGATCGCGGGCCGGGCCCGCCGCAACGCGGTGTATTTGAGCCGCTGCGAATGCACGATCGCCTTCAAGTCGAAAAGCGCCGTGTCGAACAGGGCGTTGATTATAACGAAGTCGAACTGGTCGGCCTTCGAGACCTCGATCCGCGCGTTCTCCATCCGGTGCGCGATCACCTGGGCTGCGTCTTCACCGCGCCGCTCGAGCCGCGATTCGAGCTCGTCCCAGCTCGGCGGCAGGATGAAGATCAGCACCGCGTTCGGAAAAAGCCGCTTGATCTGCAGCGCACCTTGCCAGTCGATCTCGAGCAGCACGTCCTGGCCGCCCGTGATGCGATCCTCGATCGCGCCGCGCGACGTGCCGTAGCGATGGCCGTGGACCTCGGCCCATTCGACGAACTGCCCGGCGTCGACCATGGCCTGGAAGGCCGGCTCGTCGACGAAGTGGTATTCCCGACCTTGCTGGTCCTGGCCACGGGGTTTGCGGGTGGTGTGCGAGATCGACAGCGTCAGGTGTGAATCGAGCTCGAGCAGCGCTTTCACCAGACTCGATTTGCCCGTGCCGCTGGGGGCGGCGACAGCGTACAGGTTGCCTGGATAGTCCATCGTGGGGGCGGAGCGCGGAACGGCCCCCGCAGTTTACGGTCTGTCCCGGACGTCACTCGACGTTCTGGACCTGCTCGCGCAGCTGTTCGATCGCGACCTTCATGTCGACCGAGATCGCGGTCATCTCGATCGAAGTCGATTTGGAACCGAGCGTGTTGGCCTCGCGCAGCAGCTCCTGGATGAGGAACTCGAGGCGCTTGCCGATCTCGCCGCCCTGATCCAGGAGGCGCCGAACCTCCTCGAGGTGCGAGCGCAATCGCGCGAGTTCCTCGGCGACGTCGATGCGGATGGCGTAGGCCGCGGCTTCGTTCAGCGCGCGCTCCTCGATCGCCTCGCGCGACACCGACGCCGAGCCCGCCTTCTCGAGCGCTTCCTGCCAGCGATCGAGAAAGCGCTGCTGCATGCGCGCGACCGCGGCCGGCACGAGCGGCTCCGCGGCGTCGGCGAGCGATAGAAGATGGTTCACACGCTCGCCGAGCACGGTGGCGAGGCGCCCGCCTTCGCGTGCTCGCGCGGCAACGAGGCCATCGGCGCAACGCTCGGCCGCCTCGAGCACGGCGGCTTCGGCCGGGCGCTCTTCGGGGGCGCCGCGACACCACTGCAAGGCCTCGTGAACCGAGAGCGCGCGCGCCTGCGGCAGGTGCTCGCGAATGAGGCTGTCGATGCGCAAGAGGTGGGCGAGCTGCTCGCCGGCCGGCTCCGGCACGGCACTGTCTTCAGCCGACGAGCCCGTCATCCTCACTTCGATCTTGCCGCGCTTGAACCGCGCCGTGAGCGTGGCTCGAAGGGCCGGCTCGAGGCCGCGCCACTCGTCCGGCAAGC
>JBDTJD010000426.1:0-4535 GCA_039935975.1 Caldimonas sp. | reverse complement strand
TGACGCGGATCGAGCACGTCGCGCAGGCCGTCGCCGAGCAGGTTGAAGGCGAGCACGAGCAGGAAGATCGCCAGGCCCGGCCAGATCGCCATCCAGGGCGCGTTGTCGACGTAGTTCTTCGCCGTGTTGAGCATGCTGCCCCAGCTCGGCGCGGGCGGCTGCTGGCCGAGGCCGAGAAATGAAAGGCTCGCCTCGGCGATGATCGCCGCCGCGATCGCCAGCGTCGCCTGCACGATCAGCGGCGGCAGCGCGTTCGGCAGCACGTGCCGCCAGGCGATGCGCAGCGGCGGGTTGCCGAGCGCGCGCGCCGCCTCGATGTACTCGAGGACCTTCACGTCGATCACCTGGGCGCGCGTCAGGCGCACGAAGATCGGCGTGGCCGAGACGCCGATGGCGATCATGGCGTTGGTGAGGTCGGGGCCGAGGAAGGCGGCGAGCGCGATCGCCAGGATCAGGAACGGACAAGCGAGAAAGGCGTCGGTAAGGCGCGAGATCAGCGCGTCGACGGCACCGCCGAGAAAGCCCGCCGCGAGGCCGAGTGGCACGCCGAAGGCGATCGAGATCGAGACCGACACGACGCCGGCGAGCAGCGAGGCGCGTGTGCCCCACGCGACCCGCGAGAGCACGTCGCGGCCGATGTCGTCGGTGCCGAACCAGTGCGCTGCGGACGGTGCCTGGCGGATTGCCGACCAGCTCGTCTCGATCGGGTCGTAGGGCGCGAGCCACGGCGCCAGCACGGCGACGGCGGCGAAGAGCAGGACGACGACGGCGCCGAACACTGCGATCCGGCGGCGCGCCAGCCGACGCCAGGCGCGCTGCCACGGCCCGATCGCGACGACAGGCGCGGCGGCGGCGCCCGGGCTCGACAGCACGGCCGCCATGGTCAGGCGCGCAGGCGCGGGTTGACGACGAACGACGCGACGTCGGCGAGCAGGTTGAGCACGATGTACGCGCTGGCCGTGACCAGCACGACGCCCTGCACGACCGCGTAGTCGCGGTTGAAGACCGAATCGACGATCAGCTTGCCGAAGCCCGGGATCGTGAACACCTGCTCGGTGAGGACGGCACCCGACAGCAGGGTGCCGAACTCGAGCGCGCCGAGCGTGATGATCGGCGTCAGCGCGTTGCGCAGGCCGTGCTTGATGACGATGACGTGCTCGCTCAGCCCCTTCGAGCGGGCGGTGCGCACGTAGTCGGTGCCGAGAACCTGGAGCATCGCGCTGCGCGTGTGCCGCATCAGCACCGCTGCGATCGCGTTGCCGAGCACGAAGGCCGGCATGATCATCGCGGCGAGGTTGTCGCCCAGGCTCTCGAACGGGCTCACGTAGCCGGAGGCCGGCAGCCAGCCGAGGTGCACCGAGAAGAGCAGGATCATGAGGATGCCGAGCCAGAAGTTCGGCGTCGACAGGCCCCAGAGCGCGATCGCGTTGGCGGCGTGATCCCACGCCCCGCCGCGCTTGACCGCCGAGACGATGCCCGCGGGGATGCCGATCAGGACGGCGATCGTCATCGCGAGCACGGCCAGCTCCAGCGTCACCGGCAGCTTCTGCACGATCAGCCCGAGGACCGGCTGCTGGGTGCGCAGCGACTCGCCGAGATCGCCTTGAACGACGCCGGCGACCCAGTGGCCGTAGCGCACCGGCAACGGGTCGTCGAGGTGCAGCTTGGCGTGAAGGTAGGCGACGACGTTCGGATCGCGCTCTTCGCCGGCGAGGATCACGGCCGGGTCGCCGGGCAGCAGCTGCTGCAGCCCGAAGATGAGCATCGAGACGAAGACGAGCGTCGGCGCGATGGTCGCGATGCGCCTGATCAGGAACTCGAACATCGCCTACTTCGAAGTCGGCCGCCCGCAAGTCACGGCGTCGTCTTCAGCCCCACGACCCGCAGCAGCCCGTCGGGCACGCTGCGCACGCCGCCGAGCTTGGCGTTGTAGACCCAGAGCCAGTTGCGGTGATAGAGATAGATGATCGGCCTGTCCTTGAGGACGCGGGCCGCGATCTGCTCGTAGGTCTTCTTCCGCTCGGCCGGCTCGCGCTCGGAGCGCGAGGCGTTGAGGAGCTGGTCGACTTCGGGCACGCAGTAGCCGGCGTAGTTGAGCGGCTGCTTGCAGGCGTCGAAGCTGTAGAGGTTGCCGTCGGGATCGGCGCGCCCGCTCCAGGCGAGGACGTAGGCCTCGAAGTCGCCCTTGTCGGCCATGTTGAGCGAGGTCGCGAACTCGGTCGCCTGGATCTTGACGTTGAAGCCTGCTTCCCGGGTCATCGCCTGGATCACGAGCGCGAGTCGCTGCGCATCCGACGTCGTCGGCGTGACGAGCGTGAAGGTCGGGTTCGGCACGCCGGCCTCCTTCAGGAGCGCCTTGGCCCGGGCAATGTCTCGCCGGGGCACCGGGACGTTCTTCGCGTAGTACGGGTTGTTCGGCGCGACCCACTGGTTGCCCACCGTGGCCTCGTTGTCCATCACGACCTGGACGATGCCGGCGCGGTCGAGCGCCAGCTCAAAGGCCTCGCGCACCTTGGCGTCCTTGCCGAGCGGGTTCTTCTGTGCCTGCTCGCTCTTGCCCACGTTGATCGTGATGCCCTGATAGCCGATCTCGGTGATGCGGGCGATCTTCAGGTTCCGGTCGCCCTTGATCTTGTCGATGTCCGACGGCGCGACCCGCTCGATGACGTCGAACTGGCCCGAGCGCAGGTTTGCCAGGCGCACCGTCGCGTCGACGATCGGCGTGTAGACGATCTTGTCGAAGTGGACGTTGGCCTTGTTCCAGTAGTTGGGATAGCGCTCGAAACTGATCTTGTCCTGCGCCACGCGCTCGACGAACCTGAACGGGCCGGCGCACACCGGATGCGCGCCGAAGTTCGCACCTTCGGCCTTCGCGGCCTTGGGCGAGACCATCATGCCGGCGCGATCGGCCAGGGCGGCGAGGATCGGCGTGAACGGCGCCGAGAGGTTGAGCTTGACCGTCGCCGGATCGACGACGTCGACGCTCGTCACCGGCCGGAGCTCGCCGCTGCGGTTCGAGCCGGCCATCGTCTTGTGACGCTCGATGTTGAACTTCACCGCGGCGGCGTCGAGCTTCTCTCCGTCATGGAAGGTGACGTCGGTGCGCAGGCGGATCGTGAGCGTCTTGTTGTCGGCCGACCACTCGTAGCCGGTGGCCAGCTGCGGCACGATCTGCAGCTTCTCGTCGATGTCGAAGAGCTTGTCGCACATCGCCGCGAAGACGATGCGGCCGACGAAGGTGCGGGCGAGCGTCGGGTCGAGGACGTCGGGATCCTCCGCGAGGCCGACGCGCAGCGTCTGCGCGTTCGCTGCGGCGGCGGCGAAGACGGGAAAGAGCAGGAATGGAAGGAAGCGGCGCGGCAGGGACATCGGTCTTCTCCGGGACGGTGGACGGGCACGATGTTCGCCGATCCCGGCGGGCAAGGTACGTGCTTTGCGTGGAGTCGCAGTCCGCTGCGGGACAGACATCGTTCGCGGCGCCATGCCCGCCGGGCGTTCACCACCGCAGTGGCGGTCGGTCAGTCCCTGCCTTGGCCGCGGGGAGCCGCGAGGTCGGAGAAGAAGCCCTTCATGATCGGCTCGATCCGGCGCAGTTCGCCCTGGTGCATGGCCGCCAGGCGGGCCAGCACCATCTTGCCTCGCGGCGAAAGCCGCAACTCGACCTTGCGGCGGTCGACGATCGAATGCTCGCGCATCACGAGGCCCTCGTTGACCAGCCGGTTGACCAGTCCGACGGCGCTGTTGTGCTTGATCACCAGGTGCTGGGCGAGGTCGGCGATGGAGACCGGCTCGCCGTCGCGCCACCCGCGCAGGACCAGCATCGCCTGGTAGTGCTGCGAGGTCAGCCCCTCGTTGGCCGCCGACAGTTCGCTGAACCGAAGGAAGCCGCGCAGCGCATGCCGGAACGACGCGAGCTGCGCATAGTCGCGCGTGGCCAGCCTGAAACGCTTCTCAGCGCTCTTCAACAACACAGATCGTCCCCCGAGGGCAGGCTCTGCGACGGCGTGTCGGAGATACGGGTAACTCCGCTACGCACTCGACCGCCTGCCTTCATACACTTAAAAGTATCGTGTCACGATATATTGGCGGAGTCTACCGCTCGAGAGGATGCTCATGCAAGATCGCAAGTCAGGCCCATTCGTCGGCGACCGCCGTCAATTCATCCGCACCGGTCTCAGCATGGCCGGCGGGCTGGCGCTGCCGGCCGGGTTCGCATCCAGTGCCCTCGCGGCCGACCAGCCGCCCATCGGCACCTGGCCGGCCGGATCGTCCGGCAATTCGGTGTTCATCGGCATCAGCGTGCCGCGCACCGGCACGTATGCGGTGCAGGGCGAGGACGAGCTCAAGGGCTACCTGCTGGCCATCGAGCACATCAACTCGGGCCATCCGCTGATCAAGGCGATCTCGCCCAAGACCACCAAGGGCGTGCTCGGCAAGGAGGTCAAGTACGGCGTCGCCGACTCGGCCGCCAAGCCGAACGATGCGATTCAGGCGCAGCAGCGGTTCATCACCGAGAACAAGGCCATCCTGATGAC
>JBDTJD010000425.1:0-3404 GCA_039935975.1 Caldimonas sp. | reverse complement strand
GGCCGATGCTCACTCGATGGCCGCGGCGGAGTTGCACGTAGTAGGTTCGCAGGCCGCTCGGCTGCACGCGCAGCAATAGCTTCGAGACGCTCCTCGATCGCACCTCGTAGGGGGTGTCCGGAGTGTCCGTGGCCTTCGCGGCCTGCGCGATCGTGCGACCCTCGCCTTGCTTTCCCATATCGTGCCACTGCCCGGCGTAAGTGCCGCTGTAAGTGCCGATTGTAGATCGCAGGGGCACGTACCTGCGCTCAATGGCAGGAACCGGGTCGCGTATTCACGAGGTAAACGAGCTGGTAGCCCGGTAGGCCTTAAGTGCGGGTATGGCACTTACAAGGCGTAGGTCGGGGGTTCGAGCCCCTCAGCACCCACCAGAGCCCTCACCGGCGGGCCCGCGCCTGGCGCGACCGGATAGAATTCCGGTCCTCTTCGACGAAAGGCGAACCTCGGTTCGCCTTTCTTGCATCTGCCCCGAGAAATGTTCGACTTCTTCCGCCGTCACACCCGCTCGCTGCAGTTCGTGCTCGTGCTGCTCGTCTTTCCGTCGTTCGTCTTCTTCGGCATCCAGGGCTACAGCCGCTTCACCGGAAGCGATCAGCAGACGATCGCGAAGGTCGCCGGCCAGCCGATCACCCAGGCGGAGTTCGACAACGCGCTGCGCGAGCGGATCGACCGGGCGCGCCAGCAGATGCCCAATCTCGACGTCAAGCTCTTCGAGACGCCCGAGATGCGCGCGCTGGCCCTCGACAGCATTGTGCGTGATCGGCTGATGCTCGTTGCCGCCGACAAGATGCACCTGGTGACGACCGACGATCGGCTCGAGCGCCTGTTCAAGACGGATCCCGAGTTCGCGTCGCTGCGCAACGCCGATGGCAGCGTCAACCGGGACATGCTGGCTTCGGTCGGCATGTCGTCGGAGCAGTTCGCCGAGCGCCTGCGCCAGGACATGTCGAGGCGCCAGGTGATGCAGGCGCTCACCGGCTCGGTGTTCGCTCCGGCCGCGGCCGCCTCGGCGGCGCTCGACGCGATGTATCAGCAGCGCGAAGTGCAGGTCGAGCGCTTCGATGCCAAGGATCAGCTCGCTCAGGTGGCACCCACCGAAGCCGAGGTCGATGCCTACTACAAGGACCCGGCGCACGCCGCTCAGTTCCGGGCGCCCGAGGAAGCGACGGTCGAGTACGTCGTGCTCGATCTCGATGCCCTGAAGAAGGGCATCAACGTCTCCGACGACGACCTGCGCAAGTACTACGCGGAGAACGAGAAGCGCTACACCTCGCCCGAAGAGCGCCGCGCGAGCCACATCCTGGTGAAGGCCGACAAGGACGCACCCAAGGCCGAGCGCGAGAAGGCCCGCGCGAAGGCCGAGACGCTTCTGGCCGAGGTGCGCAAGTCGCCCGATTCGTTCGCCGAGATCGCCCGCAGGAACTCCGACGATGAAGGCTCGGCGGCCAAGGGCGGCGACCTCGACTTCTTCGGCCGCGGCGCCATGGTCAAGCCCTTCGAGGACGCGGCCTTCGGCCTGAAGCCGGGCGAGACCAGCGGCATCGTCGAGAGCGACTTCGGCTATCACATCATTCACGTCACGGGCGCGCGCGGCGGCGAGAAGAAGAGCTTCGAGTCGGTCAGGCCGCAGATCGAGACCGAGGTGCGCAACCAGCTGGCGCAAAAGCAGTTCGCCGACGCGGCGGTGCAATTCGGCGATACCGTGTACGAGCAGCCGGACAGCCTCAAACCTGCGGCCGACAAGTGGAAGCTCGAGGTGAAGACGGCGCAGCACGTGACCCGAGTGCCCTCGGCGGGCGCGAGCGGCGTATTGACGAACCCGAAGTTCCTCGAGGCGCTCTTCAGCAGCGACACGCTTCGCGACAAGCGCAACACCAAGGCCATCGACATCGGCGCCAACCAGCTGGCGGCCGGGCGTGTCGTCCAGTACGTTGCCGCGCACCAGCTTCCATTCGCCGATGTCAAGGAACGGGTCAAGCAGCAGCTCGCGGCGACGCAGGCCGCGGCGCGTGCCGACAAGCTCGGCATCGAGAAACTCGCCGCGCTGCGCGCCGCCCCGAGCACGACGCTGCCCGGCGCCGCGCAGATGGTGTCCCGGGCTCAGCCGCGCGACGTGCCGAGGCCGCTGCTCGACGCCATCCTCAAGGCGCCGACCACGACCCTGCCGACTTTCGTCGGCGTCTCGCTCGGCGACCAGGGTTATGCGCTGGCCAAGATCATCAAGACGGCGGGACGAGACCCGGCGGTGGCCGACGCGGCGCAGTCGCTCCAGCAGTACGCTCAGGTCTGGTCGGAAGCCGAGGCCCAGGCCTATTACGCAGCCCTGAAGGCGCGCTACAAGGTGAGCATCAACGAGGGCGCGGCCGCGCTGCACGACCCCGCCGCGAGCGAGCCGCGCTGAGGCCTTCCGGGAGAGCCGCTCGCTATAATCGCGAGCTTCGGTGGTGGCTGTAGCTCAGTTGGTAGAGTCCAGGATTGTGATTCCTGTTGTCGTGGGTTCGAGCCCCATCAGCCACCCCACTGAATCTGCAACTTGGCGAGTTGCTCGCTTGCCGGTCCGAAGCCTAGGTTGCCGCTCGGCGTGACCTATGTCGGGCGCGGCAATGTGGCGGGCGCCGACTTTTCGTCGGCCGCTCGGGCGGCCGTGTCACGCATCGAGTCGTCGAACGGCGGGCCGATCTTGAAAATGCCGCTGACGCGCGCGACGGCGACGCCATCGGCCTCGACCAGACCCTGCATGAACACGAGGCTGCGCGTCACACGCAGCACCTGGGCCTCCCATTGCACCCAGGCGCCGAGGGGACTGGCGGCGAGGTAGTCGATCTGCAGGTTGATCGTCGGCAGGAAGCGGTTGCCGACCTCCTTCGAGACGGCGTGGGCCGAGATCGGCAACAGCATGTCGCAGAACGTGGCCATCATGCCGCCGTGGCAAATGCCCATCGGGTTGCAGTGGCGTGGCTCGACACGAAAGCCGAGCTGGACGCCGACGTCGACGCGGCGCACGTAGAGCGGCCCGTTGACGCCGATGAAACCGCCGCCGAACTGGCGCGCGACGAAGCCGTCGGGGACGGCGGGCGATGCGGAAGGAGATGTCATTGGGCGGCGGTCGGGTTTTCGCTGAAGGTTCAGAGCGGATCGAGCGGAAACACCGGCCGCCGGACGTTGCGGAACGGGAACAGCGCGTAGTCGGAACTGGTGACGCCGCCGCTGTCGCATTCGATCAGGGCTGCCGCGAGTGGCCCGAACACGGGTCGGCAGTACATGCGCGATTTGAGGAGGATGAAGCGGTGTCGAGTGGGATCGAGGCCGACACACGAGAACACGCCCATGTCCCACGGCTCCTGGGTGCGTTCGGTGACGACGATCTGCGCCGCGCCGACGTCGAAGTGCACGCTGCGGCCCAT
>JBDTJD010000424.1:0-3419 GCA_039935975.1 Caldimonas sp. | reverse complement strand
CGCCGAATCGGAAACCGCACCGTTCTGCACGAAAAGGCGGAGCGTAAAAAAGGTGGTGTTGCCGTGAGCGCCTGCCGCACTGAGGTTTCCAGCACAAGGCGCATCAATTCGCACGAAAAGTACGACTACCGCTACATAGGGGCGACCTTTTAGTCTGTTGTTTGAAGCCGGCCTGTGGCTGCTTTGCCGTCAGCAGGGTAGCTGCGCTCCGTTCAGTCACGGAGTGCCTGCAAATCACTCCGTTTGGCATCATCGCTTCATGAATCCGATTTTCAAATGCAGCCGGCCGCCAACGCCCGCCGACCGCGGTCGACGCCAGGCCTTCGGTCGAGTGATGGCGCTGCTTGGCTTCGGCGCGTCGCCGGCACTGTCCTCACTTACCACCGGGGCGGCTGCATCCCACACCGGCAATCGGGTGCGTCCCGACGCTGCCGACTGGCCCGCCGCCGCCGACTGGCGACAGCTGAACGCGGTCGTCGGCGGCTCGCTCGTGAAGGTCGCGTCGCCGTTCACCGAATGCCGCGCCAGGCCCGACGCCGCGACGTGCGACGCGCTCTTTAAGTCGAATGCCAACCCCTGGGCGATTGGCGACGATGTGGCGCTCACGCAGACCTTTGGCTGGGTTGGCGCGTGGACGACATCGCCGAGCGTCTACGCCGTCGCCGCGCGCGATGCAGCCGACGTCGCCGCTGCGGTGAACTTCGCCCGCGAACGCCGGGTGCGGATCGTCGTCAAGGGCGGCGGACACAGCTACCAGGGCACGTCGAACGCGCCCGATTCCCTGCTCGTGTGGACGCGCCGCATGAAGGACGTGGCGATGCACGACGCCTTCGTTCCCGCAGGCTGCGCCGGCCACGTCGCGCCGCAGCGCGCGGTGAGCTGCGGCGCCGGCGCCGTGTGGGCGCACCTCTACGACGCCGTGACGACGCGCGGTGGCGGCTACGTCCAAGGAGGAGGCTGCACGACGGTCGGCGTCGCAGGTTTGGTGCAGAGTGGCGGCTTCGGCAGCTTCTCCAAGGCCTACGGCACTGCAGCGGGTAGCTTGCTCGAAGTCGAGGTCGTGACTGCCGATGGGCAGGTTCGCATTGCCAACTCGCGCACCAACGCCGACTTGTTTTGGGCGCTCAAGGGCGGCGGCGGCGGCAACTTCGGCGTCGTCACCCGGCTGACGCTGCGCGTGCATCCGCTGCCGGGGACCTTCGGCGCCGTCAACCTCACCGTCAGGGCGAAGTCTGATGCGGCGTTTCGCAAGCTCGTGGGGCTCACCCTCGACTTCGCGGCGAAAACGCTCGTCGGTCCCCACTGGGGCGAGCAGCTGCGCTTTCGGCGCGACAACACGCTGCAGGTCTCGATGGTGTTCCAGGGCCTCTCGCGCGGCGAAGCGGTGGCCGCATGGCAACCGTTCTTCGACGTAATCGAGGCCGGGCCGCAGGAGTTCGACCTTGCGTTCTCTCCGCTGCGCATCGTCGCCACCGATGCGCGCACGTTCTGGGCGCCGACGCTGTTCAAGCGCAGCTTCGGCTTCATCAAGCGCGACGACCGGCCGGGCGCGCCCGAAAGCAACGTCTTCTGGCCTGGCGACCAGGGCCAGGCGGGGCAGGTGCTGTACGGTGCCGAATCGCTCTGGATGTCGGCGGCGCTGCTGCGCGACGGCCGCCGGTCGAGCCTCGCCGACGCGCTGTACGCGGCGAGTCGGCACTGGAGCGTGTCGCTACACCTTAACAAGGGCCTCGCCGGTGCGCCTGCCGAAGCGATCGCTGCCGCGCGCGACACGCCGATGAACCCCACCGTGCTCGACGCCTTCGCGCTCGCCATCCTCGGCGCACGGGGCGAGCCGGCCTACCCCGGCGTGCGCGGCCACGAGCCGGACGCGACCCAGGCGCGGAAACAGGCAGAGCACATCGCGGCCTGCGTGAACGAACTCCGCAAAGTCGCCCCCGACGGCGGCTCCTACGTGTCGGAGAGCAACTACTTCCAGCACGAGTGGGCAGCAGCGTTCTGGGGCACGAACGCCGCCCGGCTGCGAGCGGTAAAGGCCGCGGTGGACCCGCAGGGGTTGTTCTTCACGCACCACGGGCCGGGCAGCGAAGTGTGGAGTGACGACGGCTTTGTTCGTGCCGCTTAAGACGTTACTCGGCCATAGCGATGGTTGCCGTATGCGCTGCTCAACGTCTTTGGGGCCGCCGCTGCGCGGCGAGGCTTCGCGGTGACAAACAAGGAACCGTTGCAAGTCTGCAGTGGCGAGCCCAGTAGGCAGCCGCGACTGTGACGTCCGCATCACGGCTGGCGGCGAGACGATCCTTCAGTATGTGAATGTTGGGCCGATCGCTGGGTTCACGATCGCGCTGGCGCCCGTTCTGTTCGGTTCCGGAATTCGGTTGTGCGAGGTTGAGGACGCGGCCGCTTTGACCTAGAGCTGCTCAGTGCGGAGCCTACTCGGCGGGGCTGCCACGTGGACCTGCGTAGTCAGGGAACGGTAACTCTCTCGATCTCGGCGCACTGCTGCCCCCTGGCCCTCTTGACGCATCACCTGCCGTTCTGTACACTTAGGCATCCACTTAAGTATACAGGCTATGCCTTTGACTCTCTACTACCACCCGCTTTCGTCCTTTTGCTGGAAGGTGCTGATCGCGCTCTATGAGGCCGATCTCCGTTTCGAGCCGCGACTGGTGAACCTCGGCGACCCGGTCGACCGCGCCGCGTTTGAAGCGGTCTGGCCGCTGGCGAAGTTCCCCGTTCTGCGCGACAACCTCCGTGGCAAGACGACACCGGAGTCGAGCATCATCATCGACTACCTGGCGCGAACTGAGCTTTCTGCTGCCTCCTTGGTGCCGAGCGATCCCGACCTTGCGATGCAGACGCGCCTCATCGACCGACTCATCGACGGGTACATCCACCTTCCGTTCCAGCAGGTAGTCAGTGAGCGGATGCGCCCGGACGGTCAGCACGATCCCTTCGGGGTCGAGCAGGCACGCAGCCAGATCCGATCAGGCTACAACCTGATCGACGGCATGATCGCCGGCCCGTGGGCCATGGGTCAGACCTTCACCTTGGCCGACTGCGCGGCCTTGCCGGCGCTGTTCTACGCCGACTACTCCGTTTCCCTCGCTGACTGGCCGGAGCTCCTTGCCTACCTCGGTCGCCTGAAGGCGCGGCCGAGCGTGGCAAGAGTGTTGGCCGAAGCCGAGCCCTTCTTTCAGTACTTTCCCTTGAAGGACGGCTGATGCCGCCCAGATCCGCCAAGCTCGACTTGACTTTCCAGGCTCTCGCAGATCCGACACGGCGCAGCATGGTCGAGCGCCTATCCCGCGGGCCGGCTTCGGTCAGCGAGCTGGCTCAGCCCTTCGCCATGTCTCTGCCGGCCGTCGTCCAGCACCTCGCGATGCTGGAGGACAGCGGCCTGGTTCGCTCCGAGAAAG
>JBDTJD010000423.1:0-6518 GCA_039935975.1 Caldimonas sp. | reverse complement strand
ATTGACGAGCACGAAGGACCACGCCGTGCGTGCGTCGAAGTGCTCGGCGCTCACCAGCGTGCGGCCCTCGGGCGTGGTCTCGAGGAGCAGGCGGCGTGGCTCCTGCTCGACGAAGTCGTTCGGCCGGAACGCGTAGCCGACATCCCAGGCGACGATCTTCTTGCCGGCGCTCAGTTGCCAGTCGGCCAGGCTGCCGGAAACGTAGAGCTCGTCGAAGTGGCCGCGCGCGCGCCAGCGGTCGCCCTCCTGACGCTGCGCCTGCACGAACGCGACGGCGCTGATGCCGTGACCGCTGGCGCGCAGCTCGCTGTCGACCTCGGGTCCGGATCGCATCGTCGGCACGGTGCCCGGCTCGATCCGGTTCGCAGCGGCGAGCGGCCCGCGCTCACCGGCGGTCAGGCCGACATGAGCGGGCCGCACATAGCCGTTGACGTCGACCGCGCCGCAGGCCGCGGCCCAGACGATCCCGGCCAGCGCCGCCGCGACGCGCGCCGGCGCAACGAGCCGTCTGCGCTTCATTCGAGCGACGGGTTGCGCGCGAGGAACATCGGGTTCAGCCACGCCTCGGGCACGACGTGCTCCTTGCGGCCGAGGTAGCGCACCTTCGTCTCCTTGCGGTTCGTCAGCTGGTCGCTCAGCACCATCTCGGTCACGGTCGTCGGCGCCGTCGGCTTGTCCATCACGAAGCGGGCGCGCTTGGCGAGCTTGTCGGACTGCACGTAGAGATCGGCGCGCACCGGCTCGTGCCGGGCCTTGCCGATCCAGAGCTCGATGCGCTGGTAGGTCACGCCCTTGCGATTGGCCTGCAGCGCGAGATGCACGCAGGACATCGCCGGCTCGCCGCACGGCTCCTCGCCGACGACGCTGCCGGTGTAGTCGTCGGCCCAGCTGAGCGTCGCGATGTCGCCCGTGCTCGCGTCGCCGAGGAGTTTCTGCATCGGCGTGATGCGCAGCGGCCGCTGGCTGCCCGGCATCAGCAGCCAGTAGTCGTCGCCGAGCATCAGCACCTTCTGGCCTTTCTCGGCCGGGCTCTGCATGAGCACGAGCGACTGGTGCCTGGCTTGCGCGAAGACGAGGTAGCGCCGCTCCTTGTCGGGCGTGCCGTCGGTGTTGAAGACGCTGATCAGGGTGTCGATCTGCATGTTCTCGCCGCTCATGCGGAATTTGTCGGCGGCCTTGAGGAGCGCGCTGACGTCGTCGGCATGCGCGACAGGCGCGATGGCGGCCACGGTGACCGCCAGCAAGAGCGACGCAAGGCGCGACGTGGGGCGAAGGTTCATGGCGTCTTTGTCCGTTCAGGTGTGGGCCAGCGCGTCGACGACCGGAATGTGCACCGTCCGGCGCGCGATCCAGGCCGAGGCGAGCATCGACACGGCGACCATCGCCAGCACGGTCATCGCGTACAGCGGCAGGTCGATCGCGGTGACCAGCGCGTAGCCGCGCGAGCTGCCGGGTGGCGGCGGCATCTGCACCGGGAAGGCGTAGAGCAGGAGCGACACCCCGAGCGCGATCAGCGCGCCGACGAACGCGCCGACGCCGCCGAGCACCATCCCTTCGAGCGCGAGCGAGCGCAGCAGCTGCCCTGGCAGCGTGCCGAGGGCGCGCAGCGTGCCGATCTCGCGCGTGCGCTCGATGATCGCCATCGCCATCGCGTTGGCGACGACGAAGACGACGATCACGCCGATGATCAGGCCGAGCGCGCCGAAGATGCGGTTATAGAGGCCGCGCACCGAGTGATAGAAGAAGGCCTGGTCGAGCCAGGTCTGGACGACCAGCTTCGGGTTCGCCGCGGCGACACGATCGCGTGCGCCGGCGGTCGCCGCCATGCTCTTCAGGAACACGCCGAGGGTCGAGACGCGCTTCGTGTTGAGGAGCCTCTGCGCCGTGCCGATGTCGGTGTAGACGAGGCGCTTGTCGATGTCGGGCACGCCCGTCGAGACGACGCCCTTGACCGTGACGTCGAGTGCGTTGAGTGCGCCGTCGGTGGTGCTCGCGAGGAGAGTGAGCGAGGTGCCGGGCTTGGCCTTCAGGCTCTTCGCCAGGCCTTCGCCGAGCATCACCTCGGCCTGGCCCGAGTCGCTCGCCAGCACATCGCCCGCGAGGACGTTGAGGAAGGGGCCCTTGACGGCGAACTCGTGGTCCGGATCGACGGCCATGGCAAGCATCACCGTCGACTTGTCGCCGTTGCTCACCAGGCCGCTGAAGGCGATTCGCGGCAGGACGTGGCGCACGTCGGGATCGGCGGCGAGCTTCGCGGCGAGCTCGGTCGCGTTGTCGAGGCCGTACTGCAGCGGCGTGTCCTCGTCCTTCGTGAACTGCTCGGGCTTGCCGACGATCAGATGCCCGGTGCTGCGTGCCGCCGACTGCTCGAGCGCCTGGTAGGTCGAGAGCGCGAAGCCGCTCGCCAGCAGGATCGCCGCCGTGCCGAGCGCGGCCACGGCCACCGTGACGATCGAGCGGCGCCGGTTGCGCAGGGTGTTCTGGCACGCGAAAAGAAGCCACTTCATGCCAGCCTCCCGTCGAGCAGCGAGACGACGCGGTCGCAACGCGGCGTGAGGCGTGCGTCGTGGGTCGCGATGACGAAGGCGGCGCCTTCGGCATGGCAGCGCTCGCGCATCAGCGCCAGCACCTGGTCGGCAGTGTGCGAGTCGAGGCTGGCGGTCGGCTCGTCGGCGATCACCAGGCGCGGCCGCTTGACGAGCGCACGGGCGATGGCGACGCGCTGGCGCTGTCCGCCCGAGAGCGCGTCGGGCCGGTGCCTGGCATGGGCTTCGAGGCCGACGGCCACGAGCTGCGCCGCGACGCGCTCGCGCCGTTCCGCGGCCGGCACGCCGGCGATGAAGAGCGGGTAGTCGACGTTCTCGGCCACGGTCATCACCGGCACGAGGTTGAAGCTCTGGAAGACGAAGCCGAGCGCATCGCGGCGCAGCAGTGTGCGGCGCCGCTCGTCGAGGCCGCCGACCGACGTGCCGCCAAGCCGCACTTCGCCGCTGTCGGGCGTGTCGATCAGGCCGCACAGGTTGAGCAGCGTGCTCTTGCCGCTGCCCGACGGTCCGGTGAGCGCGACGACCTCGCCGCGCCGCACGACGAGATCGACGCCTTGCAGGGCGCGCACAACGTGCTGGCCGAGGCGATAGGTCTTGGTCACCCCGATCAGCTCGACGACGGCTTCACCGCCCGACCCGGCCCCCGTCACGCGGGCCGCGCGAACGTCGGGCGCGACCGCCGTGGCGGCGCTCAAGCGAGCTCCTTCAGCATCGCCCGGGCGCGGTCGGACTGCGGCGCGCGGCGCGACACGACCTGCTCGAGCCAGCGGCGAGCGTCGTCGGCACGCCGGTCCTTCGCGGCCAGCTCGGCGGCGCGCATCCAGACGCTGCCCTGGAACGGCAGCGGCGACCTGTCGAGCAGCGGGCTGGCGAGCACCTCGTCGAGCAGCTTCCTTCCCTTCGTTGCGCGGTTCATGAACGACGGCACGCCCAGGAAGGTGTTCGCGGCGACGAAACGGACCTCGATCGACCCCGGCGTGCCGTGCTCGATCGGCGCGTCGTCGGCCGGCGTCAGCATCGACAGCGACTGGTCGAGAAGCGCGAGTCCGTCCTCGGCGCGCGCCATCTTGTCGAGCGGCGCGAGGGCCTGCTTCGCCCGCATCGTCGTGCTCGCGCCGGCATACGCGGTGACGACCGGATTGGCCGGCTCGGCCGAATGGAGCGACGCGAAGGCGCTTGCCGCCGCCTCGATCGACCCGTCGTCACCGGCAGCCGCCTTGGCGAAGGAGCGATAGGCGGCGTCGAAGGCAGGGCCGCCCGCCGCGTGGGCGCTGACCGTGACCGCGAGCGACAGCAGTGCGATCGCGGCGACCGCCCAGAAGGTCGCACGGGTTCGAAGACAGACGGGACCGGACATGGAGGCGCTCCTGATGGAAGAGCCGCCACGCTATCCGCGCACCGAAGCACCGGCCGCAAGGAAGCGACCGGCGGCCGCCGGATGTCGCCAAGCGACGTCCGGGCGACGCGAACGGCGGCCCCGGTCGGGGGCAACGATCTCCGCCCTTCTTTGCCGGCGGGGTCGGGGTCAGCGCGCCATCAGCACCGGCACCGTCATGTGCGCCAGCATCGAGCGGGTCGCTCCGCCGAGCGCCCATTGGCGCATCCTCGAATGGCCGTACGCACCCATCACGACGAGGTCGGCCCCGAGATCGGCGGCGCGCGACAGCAGGGTCTCGCCGACGTCCCCTGCGTCGCTCGCTTCCCGGCAGCGAGCGTCGACGCCGTGGCGCGCGAGCCAGCGCTGCGCGTCGTCGAGGCCGTTGCGGCGGCCGCCGGTGTCGCCCTGGAGCCGGCCGATCGAAAGCAGCTCGACATGATTGGCCGCCTGCAGGAAGGGCAAGGCGTCGCGGGCGGCAACGGCCGCCTCGCGCCCCCCGTTCCAGGCCACGAGAACGCGTCGCCCGACGCTCGCGAACTCGCCCGCGAACGGCACGACGATCACCGGGCGGCCGACGTTCATGAGCACCTGCTGCGCGAAGTCCCGCTCGACGCTCTCGATGACGGTGCCCGGTTCCGACTGGCCGACGACGACGAGGTCGCTGCAGCGGCCGAGCTCGACAACGGCGTCGACCGGCTGGTCCTGCACGATCAGCGCCTCGAACGAAGGCAGCACCAGCGGCTCGACCCGGGCGCGGAACGCGTCGGCGCTGGCCTCGGCCCGGCCGCGCAGATACCTGGCCGAGAGCTGGACGAACTCGAGGCCGTCGGGAATCGCACTGCTCATCGAGAGCGTGATGTCGGCCCGGCCAGTCGGCGCCAGCCCGACGAGGTGGCTGCCGAACGAGCGTGCGAGCTGAGCCGCGATCGACACGCGGACAGCGCAGCGAGGCGTCGGGTCGAGGTGGACCAGGATCGTCTTGATTGCCATGGCGGCTCCGGTTCGTCGCTGACGCTAGTGCGCCATCAGGGTCGCGACCGGCATGGCCGCCAGGATCGAACGCGTCGCCCCGCCGAGCAGCAGCTCGGTCACGCGGCCGTGTCCATAGCAGCCCATGACGACGAGGTCGGCATGCCACGCCGCCGCCGCCTCGGCGATCTCGTGGCTGACGCGCGGCGACGCGTGACGCCGCTCGACGGTGGCCGACACGCCGTGTCGGGCCAGGAATCCTTCGATCGTCAGGCCGCTGAGCGGCGCAGCGAGCGGCTGTCGCGACCAGCCGAGCACGAGCACGGCCTCGGCCTGCCGCAGGAGGGGAAGCGCCGCGGCGAGCGCCCGCCCCGCTTGCGGCGAGCCGTTCCACGCGACGAGCGCGCGGTGCCCGAAGCCGGCGCCCACGCCGCGCGCCGGGACGACGAGTGCCGGCCTGCCGCTGCGCACGATGATCGATTCGACGACGCCCGGCGGCGCGGTGCTGTCGCCTTCGAGGTCGGGCGGCCGCTCGCCGAGGATGACCAGGTCGGCGTACGCTGCCTCGCGCTGGACGCAGTCGACGACGGTGCCGCCGCGCGCTTCGACCCAGGCGACCTCGACATCGGCCTTCGCGAGGCGGTCCTGCCATCGACTTCGGGCGTGGTCGTCTGCCCCGGCGCCTGCACCCGCGGCGAGAGCGCTCAGCGCCGCTCCCGCCGAGTAGGCGCAGGCGGTATCGGCGAGCTGTGTCGTCGGCGTGAAGAGTGCCGTGATGGCGGCGGCGTGTCGACCCGCGAGCTCGACAGCAACGTCGAGCCGATGACCGCTCGAGGGCGAGCTGTCGAGGTGGAGCAGGAGGGTCTTGAGGTCGGACATGGGATCTCGGCCGCTGCCCCGACGGTAGCCCGCCGGACGCGGGGCGCCTTGACCTTCGTCAAGCCGGACGCCAGCGCTGACGCCCGTAGCCGGCTGCCCGCCGCCCGTCACCCGCGACCCCCGCGCTAGCGTCGCGGGTACGACGCCGCCAGCGCTTCCACGGCCGGACCGACGCCGATCGGCGCCGGCAGCGTCTTCAGGATGCGCATGAAGAGCGGCCGGTAGGCGTCGTCGGGTTCGCGAAACGTGAGCGGGTCGCGGTTCTTCATGAACGCACCGTCGAGCTCGGCCCAGTCGGCAACGCCGAGCACGCGCTCGGCCACGGGCAGGACCTCCTGCTCCTCGATCCGGATGTGGACCAGGTAGGCCTCGATGTAGCGCTGCATCGAAGCCTCGAACGCGGCTCGGCGTGCTGCGCCGTCGCCGCCGTCGCCCATCATCTCGAACCCGAGCAGCTCGTGCTCGAGGTCGCGGATCGCCTGCTCGCTGTGGTGGTGGTCGGCATCCAGGCGATCGAGAACGCCGACGATGTCGCAGCCGCAAACGCGCAGGCGCGGAAACAGCAGCTCGCTTTCCTTGGTGTGGTGCAGCCGCTCGGCGAACTCGTCCACGTAGAACAGCATCGCCCGCAGGACGCCGAAGTCGGGCAAGGTCCCGCGGCGCCTGTTTTCGGCGAGCAGCAGGGCGATGGAGCGCAGCATCGCCGACAGGCTGGCGTGCTCGTTGCGGATGATGCTGAGAGTCGG
>JBDTJD010000422.1:0-18362 GCA_039935975.1 Caldimonas sp. | reverse complement strand
GCCGAAGGCGAAGGAATTGCGTCGCGTCGTCGAGCCGCTCATCACGCTGGCCAAGGAGCCGACGCTGGCGCACCGCCGCCTGGCGTTCGACCGCACCCGCGATCGCGAGATCGTCGCCAAGCTCTTCGACGAGCTGGGCCCGCGCTACAAGGCGCGTCCGGGCGGCTACACGCGAATCCTGAAGATGGGCTTTCGCGTCGGCGACAACGCGCCGATGGCCTTCGTCGAGCTGGTCGACCGGCCGATGCCGGTCGAGACCGAGACCGAAAGCGAAGACGCCGGCTCCTGAGCCGTCCCGCGGGGGAACGAGCGGCGTGGCCGAGCCGCTCCTTCGCATCTCGCACCTGACGAAGAAGTTCGGCGACGCCATCGTCGTCGACGATCTCTCGCTCGAGATCATGCCGGGCGAATGCCTCGGCGTGATCGGCCCGAACGGCGCCGGCAAGACGACGACGATCCGTGTCTGCCTCGGCCTGTCGGGCCGAGACGGCGGCGCGATCGAGGCGTTCGGCCTGCCGCTGCCCGAGCGCGTGCTCGACGCCAAGAAGCGGATCGGCGTCGTGACCCAGTTCGACAGCCTCGATCCCGACTTCACCTGCGCCGAGAACCTGCGCGTCTACGGGGCGTACTTCGGCCTGCCGCGGGCGACGATCGACGAGCGTGTCCCGAAGCTGCTCGACTTCGCTGCGCTGCAGTCGAAGGCCGACGCGAAGCCCGGCGAGCTCTCGGGCGGCATGAAGCGGCGTCTCTCGCTCGCCCGCTCGCTCGTCAACGATCCCGATCTGCTCCTTCTCGACGAGCCGACGACCGGCCTCGACCCGCAGGCGCGTCACCTCATGTGGGAGCGACTGCAGAGCCTCCTCCAGCAAGGCAAGGCGATCCTGCTCACGACCCATTTCATGGACGAGGCGGAGCGCCTGTGCGACCGGCTCATCGTCCTCGACCACGGCAGGAAGATCGCCGAAGGCACGCCGAGGAGGCTCATTGCCGAGCACCTGGAAAGCGACGTGATCGAGGTCTACGGTGACGGCGCGGCGGCCGCCGGGTGCGCCCATGCCGCGCTCGCGCAACGCGTGGAGACGAGCGGCGAGACCGTGTTCTTCTACCTGCGCGACGCCGGGCCTTTGCTCGACGCGCTGGCCGCCGACCACGGCGTGCGCTACCTGCATCGTCCGGCCAACCTCGAGGACCTGTTCCTGAAGCTGACCGGCCGCCAGATCCGCGACGACGCCTGATCGGAACCGGGTGATGATCTCGATCTACGCGACGCCGCACCTCACCCGCCGCTTCTGGCCGGTGGTGATGCGCAACTTCCTCGTCTGGAAGAAGCTCGCCGGCGCCAGCATCATCGGCAACATCGCCGAGCCGCTGATCACGCTGGTCGCCTTCGGCTACGGTGTCGGCTCGCTCGTCGGCCAGATCGGCGGGCTGTCGTACATCGAGTACCTGGCTTCGGGCAGCATCGCGGCGAGCGCGGCGATGGCGGCCACGTTCGAGGCGCTCTACTCCGCCTACTCGCGGATGGAAGTGCAGAAGACCTGGGACTCGATCCTCAACGCGCCGATCGCGCTCGACGACATCGTCTTTGCCGAGATGCTCTGGGCGGCGATCAAGGCACTCTTCTCGTGCGCGGCGATCCTGGTCGTGATCTTCGTGCTCGACATCAGCCGCGCGCCGACAATGCTGCTCGCCCTGCCCGTGCTCGGCCTGGCCGGGGTCACCTTCGCCTCGCTCGCGCTCATCTTCAACGCGCTCGCCAGGGGTTACGACTTTTTCACCTACTACTTCACGCTGGTCATCACGCCGATGACGTTCCTGTCGGGCGTGTACTTCCCGATCGCCCAGATGCCGCCGTGGCTGCAGGGCGTCGCCCAGGTGCTGCCGCTGAAAGCGGCCGTCGACCTCGTCCGACCGCTCGTTCTGGGCAACATTCCCGCCGATCCGCTCGGGCCGCTCCTGATCCTCGCAGGGTATGCGTGCAGCGGCTACTATTTGGCGCTGGTGCTCACCCGGCGGCGCTTCTTCCGCTGACGGGCTCGCCGGTAAGCGATCCCGCCAGGCACCGACCAAGAATCATGCAGGCACATCGACAAGCTCCCGCGCGAAGCGCCCGGCCGCGACTGGCCGACCGGGCGGTTCGTCTTCTGCTCGCCGTCTTCGCGCTGATCGTCTGCGCTGCGCTGCACCCGGCGCACGCCGCCGACGATTTCCTCGAGCCCGACAAGGCGTTCCAGTTCTCGGCGCGCCCCGTCGATGCCCGGTCGGTCGAGGTCGATTTCGCCATCGCGCCGGGCTACTACCTCTATCGCGAGCAGTTCAAGTTCGCGGCCACCGGCGCCCGTCTCGGCACGCCGTCGATCCCGCCGGGCAAGGTCAAGTTCGACGAGACCTTCCAGAAGAACGTCGAGACCTATCGCGATCGCGTCAGGATCATCGTTCCGGTCGAGGAGGCGGGCGCCGAATTCCGCCTCGTCGTCACCAGCCAGGGCTGCGCCGACGCGGGCCTGTGCTATCCGCCGCAACAGGCCGCGGCAGCCGTGGCGCTCACCGGCTTCGGCGGTGCCGGAACGGTTCGGGTGGAGCCGCCGGGCAGCGCCAAGGACGTCGCCTCGTCGACGTCGATCGCCACGTCGATCTCGACACCGCCGGCGTCGGCCCTCTCGACCGCACCCGAGGCCGGCGGCGTCGAGGCGGTGCTTCGTGGCGGCTCGTTCTGGCCCGTCGTCGGCGCGTTCTTCATCGCCGGCCTGCTGCTGTCGCTCACGCCCTGCGTGTTGCCGATGCTGCCGATCATCTCGTCGATCATCGTCGGCGACGGCGGTGCGGCCCGCCCGGCGTTCACGCCGCAGCCTGCGGGCGCACCGCGGCCCGTCCCGAGCCGCGCCGGGGCCGGTGTCTCGCGCCGGCGCGGCTTCGCGCTGGCCGCGTCGTATTCGTTTGGCATGGCCATCGTCTACACCGCCTTCGGCGTCGCCGCGGGGCTGGCCGGCGAAGGCCTCGCGGCCGCGCTGCAGAACCCGTGGGTCCTTGGCGCCTTCGCGCTTGGCCTGGTCGCCCTGTCGCTCTCGATGTTCGGCGTCTACAACCTGCAGCTGCCGTCGTCGATCGCCGGCCGCTTCACCTCGGCCGCGCACAAGCTGCCGGCCGGACGGGTCGCTGGCGTCTGCGCGATGGGTGGTGTCTCGGCGTTGATCGTGAGCCCCTGCGTCGCCGCGCCGCTCGCCGGCGCGCTGCTGTACCTCAGCCAGACGAGAGACGTCTGGCTCGGCGGCACGGCGCTCTTCTCGATGGCCGCGGGCATGAGCGTGCCGCTGCTTCTCGTGGGCGCGTCGGCGGGCGCGCTGCTGCCGCGCGCCGGCGCCTGGATGGACGAGGTGAAGGCCGCCTTCGGCATCCTGCTGCTCGGCGTCGCCCTCTGGACCGTGCAGCCGATCCTTCCTGGCCCGGCCGCGCTCGCGCTCTGGGGCCTGCTCGCCCTCGGCACGGCGGCGATGCTCGTCGCGCGGGCTCGCGGCGCCGTCCTGGTGGTCGCGGGTTCGTCCTCGCCGGCATCAGCGCCGGCGCGCCCGCTCGGCTGGCGTCACGCGCTTGCCGCGCTGTTCGCACTCGTCGGGGTGCTTCAGGTGGTCGGTGCGGCCTCGGGCGCGGTCGATCCGCTGCGACCGCTCGAGCGATTTGCCTCGCAGGCGGGGCCCGGTGCCGCGGCACTCGTCTTCAAGCCGGTGCGCAGCGTCGGCGAGCTCGACGCCATTCTGCGCACGGCGGGGAGTCCGGTCATGCTCGACTTCTACGCCGACTGGTGTGTCTCGTGCAAGGAGATGGAGCGCTTCACCTTCAGCGAGGCCGCGGTGCAGAAGAGGCTCGCGGGCGCGCTGCTGCTGAAGGCCGATGTCACCGCCAACAACGAGCAGGACCGGGAGCTCCTGAAGCGATTCCACCTGTTCGGCCCGCCCGGGACGATCTTCTTCGACGCACGGGGCGTGGAGGTCCGCCCGGCCCGCCTGATCGGTTACCAGGACAGCCGCGCATTCCTCCAGACGCTCGGTCGCGCCGGGCTGTGAACGCGGCCCGTTCAGGCCCGGCGTGCTAAACTCCGCCGTCCAGTCGCGAGGTGGAGCAGTCTGGTAGCTCGTTGGGCTCATAACCCAAAGGTCGCAGGTTCAAATCCTGCCCTCGCAACCACCGAACAAGAAAAGAGGCCCTCCGCGCGAGGGCCTTTTCTTTGCTTGCTCGAGGAAGCAAACCGCGCAAGTCAGCTTCGATGGGCCTCGACGGCGCCGGACGCGATCGTCCGGTCGAGCGTCGCCGAGAGGATCTCGGCGATCTGCGCATCGGTGCGGCCGAGCCGGCGCAGCTGGTCGATTTCGTCATGCAGGGCATCGAGGAGCGCGGTCGTGGTGAGCCGCATCGGCTCGAGGCCGACGGCCAGGCGGAGCGCCTGCTTCGCTGCGATGACGTCCTCGGTGCTGAACTCCGGCTCGGAAGGCTTCGTGGTGCTCCGGCCGACGGCGGGTTTCGGCTGGGCGAGGAGGCGGGCGATCTGCTCGACCAGCGCCTCGGCGTCCGCGGCCTTGGTGAGGAACACGTCGTAGTCGGCGAAGCGCTCGCGCACCCAGTGCTCGTCGAGCCCGGTGTGAACCACGATGTAGATGTCGGCGGTCTTCGGCGCGGCGCGCAGCGCTTGCGCGACCTCGATGCCGCTCATCTCCGGCATCGAGATGTCGAGCACGACGAGATCGAAGGGCTTGCTTGCCGAGGCCGCGGCGGCGAGCGCGTCGCGCCCGTGCTTGGCGGTGACGACCTGATGGCCCTCGTACTCCAGCATCAGTTTCAGGACCTCGAGGATGTCCCAATCGTCCTCGACGACGAGGATGCGGGACGCTGCCTTCTTCGGTCGCAGGCCGAACATGGTCAGGTGCGGTGGCTCGCGGCCGCCGTCACGGTGGCGTGCCCGCAAGCGCGTCGCGCGTCGTGCGCGGCAGGCGCACCGTGAACCGCGTGCGTCCCGGCTCGTCGGCGTCGACAGCGACGTCGCCGCGATGAGCGATGACGATCTGGCGCACGATGTACAAGCCGATGCCGAGCCCTTCGCCGCGCGACGACGGCTCGTCCCGGCCACGGAACGGATCGAAGATGTGCGGCAGCAGCTCCGCCGGGATCTCGCCGTCGTTGCTCACCGAGAGCACGACCTGGCCGGGATCGCGGCCGTCAAGCTCGACCTCGACGAGCGAGGTGTCGCTGCCGTGTCGCAAGGCGTTGCCGATCAGGTTCGAAGCCACCTGCGCCAGCCGGTCGCCGTCCCATTCGCCGTCGAAGCGACCCTCCGCCCGCCACGTGATCTGCCGTCCCGGGTGGGCCACGCCGCACTCCTGGGCGACGCGTTGCAGCGGCGCTTCCAGATCGCCCTCCACGCGGCGGACGACGATGCCGCCGCCGATCCGGGCACGCGCGAGGTCGAGCATGTCCTCGATCATGCGGCTCATGCTCTTGGCGCTGGCGACCGAACGGCCGGCGAGCCGGCGCACGCCCTCGTCGCTGCTCTTGCGCTCGATCACCATCGATCCCATCACGATCGCCGACAGCGGCCCGCGCAGATCGTGGCCGAGCATGGCCGTGAACAGCTCGTTCATGCGCAGCGTCTCGTTGCGCTCACGGAGCTCTTCGGCGAGCTGGAGCTTTTGCCGGTGCAGCTGGAAGAAGACGCGCGCCTTGCTGCTGAGCACATGGGGCTCGATGGGCTTGAGCAGGAAGTCGACCGCGCCGCTCTCGTAGCCCTTGAAGATGCGGCGCTGGTCACCGAGGCCGGCGGTGACGAAGATGATCGGCACGTGCCGCGTGCGCTCGCTGCCGCGCATCAGCTCGGCCAGCTCGAAGCCGTCCATCTCCGGCATCTGCACGTCGAGAAACGCCAGGGCGATCGGATGGACCAGCAGCACCTCGAGCGCCTCCGCGCCCGAGCGGGCGCGCAGCACCTCGACACCCGGCTCGGCGAGCAGCGCCTCGAGCGCGATCAGGTTCTCCTCGAGATCGTCGACGATCAGGCACTGGATGGTGGGCGACTCGCTCATCGGCGACCGTCCCCGGCACGCGGTGTGCCGGCCGCATGCTCGCTTCGCATCGGTTGCGCCGCATGGCCCGCCGGCGACAGCGTGGCGAGGAGGGCGGCGATTCCGTCGAGAGCGAGAACGTGCGTGGGCGCGAACAGGCGCAGCGCCGAGGCTGGCATGAGCGAAGCCTGTGCGCTTTCGGGTTGCTGCACGATGGTGATGGCGCCTGCGCGATGCGCGGCTGCCGAGCCTTCGGCGCCGTCCTGGTTGGCCCCGGTGAGGAGGATCGCCAGCAGGCGCGGGCCGTAGACGTCTGCAGCGGACTGGAAGAGGACATCGATCGACGGCCGCGAGTAGTGCACCGGCTCGTCGGCCGACATCGACAGCCGCGGGCCGGCGTCGACGAGCAGGTGGTAATCCGGCGCCGCGAGAAAGACGGTGCCCGGCTCGACCCGCTCCTTGTCCTGCGCCTCGCGCACCGGGCGCGCGCACTTCGGCCGGAAGATGTCGACCAGCAGGCTCGGCCGCTCGCGCGGCAGGTGCAGCACCACCAGCACGGCGGCGTGCAGGTCGTGCGGAAGCGCCGGCAGCAGGCCACAGAGCGCCTCGACCCCGCCGGCCGAGGCGCCGATGACGATCGCGTCGATTCGCGCCGCGTCGAGCGTCGCCGCCGTCATGCGGCGGCCGCCTTGCGATAGATGCGCTCCCTCGGCACGAGGTCTTCGAAGACCGCCGTCTGCGACGAGAAACGCACCGACTCCTTCGAGCCGATGCCGAGAAAGCCGCGTCGGCAGAGCGACTGGCCGAAGAGCGCGAGGGCGCGATCCTGCAGCGCGCGGTCGAAGTAGATCAGGACGTTGCGGCACGAGATCAGCTGGACCTCCGCGAAGACGCTGTCCGTCGCCAGGCTGTGGTCGGAGAAAACCATATGCTTGCGCAGCGACTTGTCGATCACGGCGCGATCGTAAGCTGCCCGGTAGTGGTCCGAGAGCGAGCCCCGACCGCCCGACCGCCGGTGGTTCTCCGTGAACAAGACCATGCGCGACGCGTCGTAGACGCCTGCTTCGGCCTGCTTCAAGGCCTTGGGGTTGATGTCGGTGGCATAGATCAGCGTGCGGTCGAGGAGGCCTTCCTCCCGCAGCAGGATGGCGATGGAATACGCCTCCTCGCCGGCGCTGCAGCCGGCCACCCACACCTTCAGCGACGGATAGGTGCGCAGGAGCGGCACGACCGACTCGCGCATTGCCCGGAAGTAGAGCGGGTCGCGAAACATCTCGCTCACCTGGACGGTGAGGAAGTCGAGCAGGCGTGGAAAGATCTTGGCCTCGTGCAGGACGCGGTCCTGCAACTGTGAAAGCGTCGCGCAGCCGAAGTGGCTCATGGCCGAAAGCAGCCTGCGCTTCATCGATGCGCCGGCATAGGCGCGAAAGTCGTAGTGGTACTTGAGGAAGACGGCGTCGACGAAGAGCCGCCGCTCGATCTCGAAGTTCCGCGCGGCTCCTTCGGGAGCGACTACTTCGGCATCCATACGCGCACCAGGGACAGCAGCTTCTCGACGTCGAGCGGCTTGGCGATGTAGTCGTTGGCGCCGGCCGACAGGCATTTCTCCTGGTCGTCCTTCATCGCCTTGGCGGTGAGCGCGATGATCGGCAGCTTCTTCCACTCGCTGCGCTTCCTGATCTCGCGCATCGCCGCGTAGCCGTCCATCTCCGGCATCATGATGTCCATCAGCACGAGATCGATCGCGGCATCGGAGCCGGTGGCGCTTCGCTCGAGCGCCTCGATCGCCTCGCGGCCGTTGCGCGCGATGGCGACGACGACGCCCTTGGGTTCGAGCACGCTCGAGAGCGCGAAGATGTTGCGCACGTCGTCCTCGACGACCAGGATGCGCCGGCCTTCGAGGGTCGACTCGCGGTTGCGCGACTCGCGCAGCATGCGCTGCTGGTCGGCTGGCAGGTTCGACTCCACCTGGTGCAGGAAAAGGGTCACTTCGTCGAGCAGCCGTTCGGGCGAGCGCGCGTCCTTGACGATGATCGACTTCGAGTGGCGGCGCAGCGCATGCTCCTCGTCGCGGCTCAGGTTGCGCCCGGTGTAGACGATGACCGGAGGAAACGAGACGTCGTCGCGCGCGGCCATCGTCTCGAGCAGCGCATCGCCGCTCAGGTCGGGCAGGTTGAGGTCCATGACGACGCAGTCGAAGGTCGACTGCTGCAGCTTGGCGAGCGCCTCGGCGGCGCTTCGCACGCCGACGATGCGCACGCCCTCGTGCTCGAGGAGACGGGTGATGCTCTCGAGCTGGCGCGAGTCGTCCTCGACGACGAGCACCTGGCGCAGCCTCTGCATGAACTTCGATTCGAGCACCTTCAGCGCCGTCACGAGCTCCTCGCGCTTGACGGGCTTGAGCGCGTAGCCGACGGCGCCGAGTTCGAGCGCCTCGCGGCTGTAGTCGGCGACCGAAGCGACGTGGACGGGGATGTGGCGGGTGTGGGGGTTGCGCTTGAGCTGGTCGAGCACGCCGAGGCCGGAGTGATCGGGCAGGTTCATGTCGAGCAGGATCGCGCTCGGCCGGTAGGTCGAGGCCGCAGCCAGCCCTTCGCCGGCGCTGTGCGTGACGATGCACTGGAAGTCCATCTCGTGGGCGAGGTCGCGCAGGATGTCGGCGAAGCGAACGTCGTCCTCGATCACGAGGATCAGCCGAGCGTCGGGGCGAAGCGTCTCGCGGTCGTCGTCGAAGTCTCGCGTCGGCGGCTCGGCGGCGGCGCGCGGAGCGAGCGCCGCCGACGGCCGCGGGCTTGCGCGCGCAATGGCCGGCGGCCGGCTCGGCGGCAATGCCGCCGGGCGGGCGTCGCGGCGCTCCGGCACCGCCACGTGGCGGAGCGGCAGCGTCAGCGTGAAGGTGCTGCCCTCGCCGGGCGTGCTCGCGAGCGCGATGTCGCCACCGAGCAGATGGGCCAGGTCGCGCGAGATCGACAGGCCGAGGCCGGTGCCGCCGTACTTGCGATGGGTGCTGCCGTCGGCCTGGCGGAACGCTTCGAAGATCACCTCGTGATGCGCCGGGTCGATGCCGACGCCGCTATCGCGCACCGCGAAGGACAGCTTGCCCTGGCCGGACGTGAAGACGCGCAACGAGACCTCGCCCTTCTCGGTGAACTTGAGCGCGTTGGCAATCAGGTTGCGCAGGATCTGCGCGAGCCGCTGCGGGTCGGTCTCGAAGGTGGCGGGCGCGTCCGGCTCGATCGTCGCCGTGAAGCGCAGCTTGCGCTGCGCTGCCATCGTCTCGAAGGTCTGGCGCAGCGCGTCGACGACGCGCGCGACGGCCACCGGCTCGGTCGACACCTCGACCTGGCCGGCCTCGATCTTCGACAGGTCGAGGATGTCGTTGATGAGCGTGAGCAGGTCGTTGCCCGCCGACGCGATGGTCTGCGCGAACTTCACCTGCTCCGCGCTGAGGTTGCCGCTCTTGTTGTCGGCGAGCAGCTTGGCCAGGATCAGCGTCGAATTGAGCGGTGTGCGCAGCTCGTGGCTCATGTTCGCGAGGAACTCGCTCTTCACCTGGTTCGAGCGCTCGAGCTCGCCGGCGCGCTCGCCCAGCGTGGCCTGCGCCGACGACAGGGCGTCGTTCTGACGCTCCAGCATCTCGGCCTGGCTCGAGAGCTGCGAGTTGGTCTGCTCCAGCTCGGCCTGCTGCGACTCGAGCATCGCCTGCGACTCCTTCAGGACCCGGCCCTGTTCCTCGAGCTCCTCGTTGTTGACGCGGAGCTCCTCCTGCTGGGTCTGCAGTTCCTCGGCCTGGCCCTGCGTCTCCTCGAGCAGTTCCTGCACGCGCTGGCGATGCTTGGCGGTGCGCAGGGCGCCGCCAAGCGTCTCGGCCATGAGGACGAGCAGCTCCTCGTCGCTGTCGTCGAGGGCGCGCAGGAAGCCGAGCTCGACGACGCCGTGGACGACGCCTTCGGCCCGAGCCGGCGCGATCAGCAGCTCGCGCGAAGGGGCGGCGCCGGTCGCCGAGGCGATGCGCAGGTAGTCGGCGGGCACGTCGCGCACGCGCAGCAGCCGACCGTCCTTGGCGACCTGGCCGAGCAGGTGGGCGCCGTCGCCGACAGGCTCGCCGTTGCCCGGGCCGCCGAGGGCGTAGGCGGCGATGCGCCGCAGCGCTCCGCCGTCGTCGATGACATAGAGCGCGCCGACGCGCGCGTGCAGGTACTCGGCGAGGTAGGCCAGGACGGCGTCCGCCTGGACCTGCAGGCGCGTGCTCGAGGTGATCGCGCCCGCAAGCCCGACCTGTCCTTCGCGCAGCCACTCCTGGCGCTTCTGGGCCCGGTAGTCGCGCGAGGACTGCGCCGCCGCCGCGAGAATCAGCGCGAGCAGGACCAGCGAGCCGCTGACGTTGACGATGGTGCTGAAGCGCGCCGTGTCCTGCCACTCGAGCTGGCGATCGTCGAGGGCGGCGCGCTCGTCGTGAAGGAGGCTTTCGATCGAGCCGCGCACCGGGTCGATCGCCCGCTTGCTGCGGTCGGTTTCCATGACGGCGAGCGCAGCCTCCGTCTTGCCGGCCCGGCGCAGCTGGATCGTCTCGGCGAGCCCGGTCATCTTGACGCGCGTCGAAGCGGCGATCGTGTCGAGACGCTGGCGAGCCTGCCGATCGTCGCCGGTGAGCTCGCGCAGGCGGGCCATCACCGGCGACAGCTGGGCCAGTGCCGCGTTGTAGGGCTCGAGGTCGCGCTCGGCGCCGGTCAGGAGGTAGCCGCGCTGGCCGGTCTCGGCATCCTTGACGGCGCCGAGCAGGGCCTGCGCCTGCGAGATCAGCTCCAGCGACCGGGTCACCCGGCTGGCTGCAAGGGCACGCTCGGAGAGCGAGCGGTACGACATGAAGGCGACCACCACGGCCGCCAGGAACGCGGCCGCGAAGCCGGCGAAGGTGCCGAGCGGCAACGCAAACACGCCGCGCGCACGCGGCAATCCAGGGCGGGAAAGGTCAGTCACTGGGCTCGCGCTCGAAGGGGGTCGAACGATCTTAGGGGATGGGCCGCGACCGCCTGCTGGCAACCCACGCGCCCGGCCGAAGGCCGAAGCGGTGGGCTCGTCCCGGCGGGGCGGCCGATCGGTCGTGCAAGGGCCGGATCACGTTCCGCTCGCTTGTGCGACATTGGCCCGATGAGCGAACCGGAGCTGGCCGAGACACGCGCCTGGGTCGAACGTGCCGTGATCGGCCTGCAGCTCTGCCCGTTCGCGCGCGCGCCGCAGGCGACCGGTCGCGTTCGCTACGCGTTGAGCGCCGCGGCCGACCCCGAGGCCCTGATGGCCGATCTCGTCGACGAGCTCGAGCGGTTGGCGGGCGAGCCGCCCGAGCGCATCGAGACGACGCTGCTCGTCCATCCGCGCGTCCTCTCGGACTTCGATGACTACAACGACTTCCTCGAGCTCGCCGAGGCCGCGCTCGCCGCGCTCGACCTCGAGGGCGTGATCCAGATCGCGAGCTTTCATCCCGACTACCGCTTCGCCGGCAGCGCGGAAGACGACATCGCCAACGCCACCAACCGGTCGCCGTTCCCGACGCTGCACCTGCTGCGCGAGGAAAGCATCGAGCGCGCCCTCGCGTCGTTCGCCAGGCCGGAATCGATCTACGAGAGCAACATCGAGACGATGGAGCGACTCGGAAGCGCCGGCTGGGAGGCGCTGCGCCGGGCCTGCCGCGACGACGTCGGCACCGCCCGGCTCGCTCCGCCCGGGCGCTCGCGCGCGAAGCCCGCCGGGGAGGCGTAGCGACGACGAGGCCGATCGCCGCGACGGCGGCGTGGGCCAGAATCGCGGCCATGCCGGTCGAGACTCCGTCGCTTCGCAAGGCCGCCGCCTGGATGACAGGCTGGCTCACCGCCATGGTCGTGATCACCGTCGCGGGCCGCGAGGTGGCGCGCACGCTCTCGGTGTTTCAGCTCATGGAGATGCGCTCGGTGCTCGGGCTCGCGCTGCTCGCGCCCCTCGTGCATGCCGCCGGCGGCCTGGCCGCGATGCGCACGCGTCGGCCGCGCGCGCACCTTGCGCGCAACGTCGTCCACTACGCGGCGCAGTACGGCTGGTTCTACGCGCTGACGCTGATCCCCATCGCGCAGGTCGTCGCCATCGAGTTCACGATGCCGGTCTGGACGGCCATCCTCGCTGTCGCCTTTCTCGGCGAGCGCGTCGGCGCGCTGCGCACGCTCGCGGTCGCGATGGGGCTGGTCGGCGTCGCGGTCATCGTCCGGCCGGGGCTGGACCACGTCGATCCGGGGCAGCTCATCGCGCTTGCCGCGGCGGTCGGCTTCTCGATCGCGTTCGTGCTGGTCAAGTCGCTGACCTCGACCGAGCGTCCGGTCACGATCATCTTCTGGATGCTTGTCATCCAGTCGGCGATCGGCCTGGTGCCCGCGCTTCTGACGTGGCGCACGCCTGGTGCGGCGGCGTGGCCGTGGGTCATCCTCGTCGCCGTCTGCGGCACCTACTCGCACTACTGCATGGCGCAGGCGCTGCGCCATGCGCCGGCGACCGTGATCGTGCCGATGGACTTCCTGCGCGTGCCTCTGAGCGCGGCCGCCGGCTGGTGGGTCTACTCCGAGCGGATCGATCTCTTCACGGTGATCGGCGCCGTCCTCATCCTGGGCGCCAACCTCCTCAACCTGCGCCGCGGCCCGGCGGCTGCGCAACCGCCCCGCATGGCGACCTCGACATGAGCGCGATCCCGTTCCCGACCACCGACGCAGACGTTCCTTCTGCACCGCGCTGGCGCTGGCTGCCGGCGCAGAACACGTGGAAGTACCACGCGCTCCTGCTTGCGCTCGGCATCCTCGTGCTCGGCCCGCTCGGCGGGCTGACGGCGTCGTACATGAACTTCTCGATCGGCTTCTTCGTCGGTGGCCAGGTGCTCGCCGGCCTGCTCGGCTCGACCGTCACCTACGGCTACGGCGCCGACGGCAAGCACGGTGCGAACTACATCCAGACGGCGGCAGCGTCGGTCGCGAGCATGAGCGCGATGGGCGTGCTGATTCAGGCGATGGTGTGGCTCGGCCTGCCGCAGCCGCCGATGTGGCAGCTCGTCGCGTACATGCTCTCGATCGGCATGTTCGGTGCCGGCATCGGCATGCTCTACACGCCGATCCTGGTCGACCGCATGAAGCTCGTCTTCCCGTCCGGCCTGGCGGTGGCCAACATCCTGCGCGCGCTCACCGACCCGGTGCTGCTGAAGCGCTCGGTGTCGCTGCTCGGCGGCGGCGTCGCGAGCGGCCTGGTGGGCGGCGTCGCCGCGGCGAAGATCGCGGTCCTGGGCACGATCGAGCTCTCGACCTCGACCTTCGGCGCCGGCATGGTCGTCGGCGCGCGCATCGGCCTGGCGGCGGTCACGGGCGGCGTGCTCGGAATCCTGCTCAAGCCCTACTTCGTCTCGATCGGCTGGCTGCAGGCCGGCGACCCGCCGAGGAAGATCATGTTCCTGATCGCCCTCGGCTGGATCATGGGCGCGGCGATCGTCGACATGGCGCTGATCTTCTATCGCGCCACGCGGCGCTGGCGCGAGATGGCGGCCACGCCCGGCGGCGCAGGACGTGACGTCGAGGTGCAGGGCTGGCGCCGCGTCCACACCGTGCGACTGGTGATCTGGTCGATCTGCTGGGGCGCGGCTGTGGTCGCTGTCGGCCACCTCGTGCTGCACCAGCCGGTGCTCTACCTCGTCGTCGCCCTCGGCCTGGTGATGGTCTTCGCGCTCGTCAACGGCATCTCGCTCGGCATCAGCGACTCGAACCCGATCTCGTCGGCGTTCGTCGTGTCGATCGTCATCCTCGCCGCGATCGGCCTGAAGGACCCGGCGGTCGGCCTGATGGCTGGCACGGTGCTGCTGGTCTCGACCAGCGTCGCCTGCGACATGCAGCAGGACCGCTCGACCGGCTCACGTCTCGGCACGAATCGGGTCATCCAGTTCCGCTACCAGGCGGCGGGGATCTTCGTCGGTGCGCTCCTCGCCGTCGGCTTCGCGCGCCTCTTCATGGCCGCCTATCCGGTGCTGCTGCTCGACCAGACGGCGATGAGCGAAGGCCAGCAGCCGGCCCAGTGGAACGCGGCGATGACCTTCAAGTTCGTCGGCATCCTGAAGAGCCTCACCGAAGACAAGCCCTACCAGCGCACGGCAATCTGGATCGGCGTCGCCACCGGCCTCCTGATCGAGCTCGTGCGCAAGACGGCGTTCACGAGCGAGCGCTGGCTCGCCTACAAGAAGACGCGCGCCGGCGGCGCCGTCGACTTCGTCCTCGACTCGACCGTGCTCTCGTCGCCCTACGCAATGTCGTTCGGCGGCTTCGTCAATTTCGCGACCTCGCTCTGGCTCGGCGCCGGCGGCGTCGTCGCCAGCCTGATCGACGCCCGCGCCGCGCGCAGGAAGGAACGCAACGCGCCGGGCGACGACGGCGAGCTGCCGTCGGACATGACGAGCACGTCGCTCTTCGGCGGCGGGCTGATCGCGGGAGATGCGCTGGCGGCGCTCGGCCTGGGGCTGGTCGCGCTCGGCGCGCTGGTCGTCGGCTGAACAGAAGGGAGTTCGTTGGTTGCCTTCGAGGTCGAGGTCAAGCTCGAGAGCGCGCTGGCCTGCGACTGCTCGCTCTGCCAGGGCAAGCACCTGCTACCGCCACCTGCTTCGACGGTCGCTCGCGCTGAATCGACCGAGGCGCGTCAGCGCGCCGGCGCCAGCCTCGCGGCGTAGTAGGCCAGCGTGTCGAGGTCGTCGACCGGCACCTGGCTCAGCGCCGCGGTCATCGCCTGCGTGTAGCCGGGGCGTTTCCCCGACTTGAAGCCGCGCAGGCTGTCGCGCAGGTAGTCCTCGTGCTGGCCGCCGATGCGCGGCACCTGCTGGCCGCCGCTCAAGTCGTCGCCGTGGCAGAAGACGCACTTGTGCTCGCGGGCGAGCTCGCGACCCCGGGCCATCCTGGCCGGGTCGGCAGCCGTCGCTGCGACCGGCGCGGGCACGGGAGGCAGGGCGTCGATCGCGGCCGAGTAGCCGCGCAGGTCGTCGTCCGTCAGGGTCTTGGCGACGGCGGTCATCGCCTCGTTGGCACGGCGCCCTTCGCGAAAGAGGAAGAGCTGAGTGACTGCATAGAACCCATGCTGGCCGGCCAGCACCGGCGTGCCGGCCATGTCGCTGCGCCCGTTCGCACCATGGCACGCGGCGCAGAGCGACGCGAAGCGCGGCGCGTAGGCCGCGGCCGGATCGACCGTCGGCGTCGCCGAGGCCGCATGCGCGGAAGCACCTTTCGCTGCTCGTGCCGCCGGCTTCGACCTGGCCGTCGCGGCGGCCTCGGCCGCGGCCTGCGCCCCGGCGCTGCCGAGCAGCAGCGCCGAGGCCAGGGCGACGCCGACGAGGCGAAGGATGCGCCGCGCTGTCACTTGCCGTAGCTGATGCGGTAGATCGCGCCTGCGTGATCGTCGCTGACGAGAAGCGAGCCGTCCTTCATCACCAGGAAGTCGACCGGCCGGCCGAGGTAGGTGTTGTTCTCGACGAATCCCGTCATGAACGGCTCGACCTTCGCGCCGCCCTTGCCGTCGGGCCGGGCGACGTACACACCGTTGTATTTCTTGCTGCGGTTCCACGGGCCGTGCAATGCGAGGAACATCGCGCCCTGGTATTTGGCGGGGAACATCTTGCCCGTATAGAACTTCATGCCGAGGACGCCGGCGTGCGGGCCGAGGAGGGCGGCGGGCTTGGCGTAGTCGTCGCACGACTTGCCCCATCCGAACTCGGGGTCGGGGATGTTGCCCTGGTGGCAGTACGGAAAGCCGAAGTGCTGCTTGCCGGGCTGCGTGACGTGGTTCAGCGTGTCGTTCGGAATTTCCTCGCTCAACCAGTCGCGACCGTTGTTGGTGAACCAGAGGTCGCCGGTCTTCGGGTCGAAGTCGAAGCCCACCGTGTTGCGCACGCCCGAGGCGATGGTCTCGACGCCGGTGCCGTCGAGGTTCATGCGATAGATCTTGGCGTACTCGCCCGGGTCGCAGATGTTGCAGGGCGCGCCGATGTTGAAGTAGAGCTTGTCGCCCTTGATGCGCAGGTACTTCCAGCTGTGGTCCTCGCCGCCCGGCAACTTGTCGTAGATCACCTTGGGCTCGCCGAGCTTGTCGAGGTTGTCCTCGACGTTGTCGTAGCGCATGATTTTCGTGTTGGTCGCGACGAACAGGCTGCCGTCATGGAACGCGATGCCGGTGGCCATCGGCATCTTGTCGATGATCACCTTGGCCTTGTGCTCGCCCTTTTCGGGAATCGCGTAGACCTTGTTGGCGACGAACAGCGAGCTCACGAAGATGTTGCCCTTGGCGCCCTGGCGCAGCTCGCGCGCGTCGAGCACGCCCGAGGCCCAGGTCTCGACCTTGAAGCCGGGCGGGAGCTTGAGCTTTTTGGTCGGCAGCTGGTCGACCGCCGTCGGGACGGGAAACGCCGGCACCGGCGCCATCTTCATGGCCGTGTCGGTTTTCGGGCGGCCCTTGGCCCAGCCCGGCTCCGGAGGTGCCGGCTGCTGGGCGACAGCGACGCCGGCGGCGCAGAGCGCGGCCAGCGCGACGAACGAGCGAATCTTGAACATGGGAGTCTCCTCTTCCAGGGCGAGCTTCTCGAACGGAAAGCTCTGATTCATTGTGACAAGGCTCGGGCGGTCGGTCGACTCGTGGTTGCGCCGCGACGACGCTTGCAAATATTTGCTTCAGCCCGAAGCTCACGTCCCGAAGGCCAGCGCGAGACGCTGACCGCGCCGCCATTGAAGCGACGACCGGCGGGCCCATGTGCGGTCGATGCCGTTGCCGATCCTCTCGATCCTGCTTCACGGCTATGTCGCCTGGCGGCTGGTGCCGGCGCTCGCCTTCCTGCCGGGCACGATCCTCTTCGCGGCCCTGCTCGCCGTCTCGGCGCTGGCGATGCCGCTCGGCCTCGGCGCGCGCCGAGGCGGGACCCGGCGCCTGGGCATCGACTGGGCCTGGGTCGGCCTGGTCGCGATGGGCTGGTTCTCCTCGCTCTTCGTCCTCACCGTCGCGCGCGACGTCGGGCTCCTGGCGGCGGTGGCGCTCGACGCCGTGCGGCCCGGCTCGCTGGAGGTTGCGTCGATCGCCGAGGTCAGCGCCCGCTTCGTTGCGATCGTCGCTGTAGTGGTCACCCTCTGGGGATTCGGCAACGCGCGTCGCACCGCCCGCGTTCGCCGTGTCGACGTTCCCGTGGCGGGGCTCGCGCCGGCGCTCGACGGCTTCACGATCGCCCAGATCAGCGACGTCCACGTCGGTCCGACGATCAAGCGGCCCTACGTCGAGGCGATCGTCGCAACGGTCAACGGGCTCGATGCCGATCTCGTCGCCGTCACGGGCGACCTGGTCGACGGCTCGGTGGCGCAGCTCGCCGAGCACGTCGCCCCGCTCGCGGGCCTCAGGTCGAAGGAAGGCATCTACTTCGTCACCGGCAATCACGAGTACTACTCGGGCGCGGCGGCCTGGGTGCGCGAACTGCGCCGGCTGGGCCTCGTCGTGCTGATGAACGAGCATGTGGCCGTGCACCGCGGCGGCGCCGCGCTGGTCGTGGCCGGCGTCACCGACTTCAGCGCGGCCCATTTCGACCGCGCCCAGGCGAGCGATCCGCGTTCGGCTCTCGCCGGCAGCCCGGCCGGTGCGTTCCGACTGCTGCTGGCGCACCAGCCGCGCAGCGCCGACGCCGCGGAGGCGGCGGGCTTCGATCTGCAGCTGTCGGGCCACACCCACGGTGGCCAGTTCTGGCCCTGGAACCTCTTCGTCCGACTGCAGCAGCCGTTCACGGCCGGCCTGCATCGCTGGCGGCGCCTCTGGGTCTACACCAGCCGCGGCACCGGCTACTGGGGGCCGCCCAAGCGCTTCGGCGCGCCGTCCGAGGTGACCTTCATCCGGCTCGTTGCCCGGCCGGCACCGGCCGGGAGCGCGGCGCCGACCGCTGCTGCAATCAGGTCGCGTGTGGCCGAGTCGGCGCCCGCGGCCTGACCTCGGCCGGGTCTTACAATTCGCAGGTTTTGTCGGCGCCATGCCGGCCGCGCTCCAAAAGGATCCTGCCCGTGTTCATCTCCCAAGCCTTTGCCCAGGCCGCTCCCGCGGCTGCAACGTCCGACGGCCCGTTCGGCGGCGCCCTTGGCGGAATCGGCGGCATGCTGCCGCTGCTCCTGATGTTCGCGGTGCTTTACTTCGTGATGATCCGGCCGCAGATGAAGCGCCAGAAGGAGCACAAGGCGATGATCGACGCGCTCGCCAAGGGCGACGAGGTCGTCACCTCCGGCGGCGTCCTCGGCAAGGTCTCGAAGATGGGCG
>JBDTJD010000421.1:0-5894 GCA_039935975.1 Caldimonas sp. | reverse complement strand
CTGGCATCGCCGGCCGATCAGGCGAGCCCGGCGCCGTTCGCCACCTTCGCGCCGAACTCCGGCACGTCGGCGGGCAACGACATCAACATGATCCTCGACATTCCGGTGCAGCTCACCGTCGAGCTCGGCCGGACGCGGATCCCGATCAAGAACATCCTGCAGCTCGCACAGGGCTCGGTGGTCGAGCTCGAGGCGATGGCCGGCGAGCCGATGGACGTGCTCGTCAACGGCTACCTGATCGCCCAGGGCGAGGTCGTCGTCGTCAACGAGAAGTTCGGCATCCGGCTGACCGACATCGTGACGCCGAGCGAGCGCATGCGTCGTCTTTCGCGCAGCTGAGCGGCGCGCCGACAAGCCCATGCCCAACGCTGTGAGCTCGCTGCTCTGGTTCTGCGCGATCGTCGCGCTGATCCCGATCACGCTCTGGCTGCTGAAGCGCACGCCGCTCGGCGGCTCGGGCGGTGCCGGCGTGATGCGAAGCGTCGCGGCGCTGCCGCTCTCGACCTCGCAGCGGATCGTGACGATCGAGGTCGGCAGCGGCACGGAGAAGCGCTGGCTCGTGCTCGGCGTGACACCGTCGTCGATCACGACGCTCCATTCGATGGCGGCCCAGGACGTCGCCGCCGCGCCGAGCGCCGGCGCGCAGCCCGTTCATCCGGCCTTCGCCCAGATCCTCGGTCGATTCCGCCGCGGCACCGACGATCCGACCGATGCCCGCTGAGCGCATCGGCCTGGCCGCGCAACGCCGCGCGACCGAAGAGATCGACTCGCACTTCCGGCCGTCGTCGCGACGCGTCGCCTGGCTCGTCCTGGTCGCGCTGGTCACGGTCGCGCTCTTCGTCGTCGCCCTTCCCGCCTACGCGCAGACGCCGCCCGCCACCGGCGGCGCGACGCTGCCGCTCCTGATCGGCCAGAGCGCCGGCTCGACGAGCTACTCCGTGCCGGTGCAGACGCTCCTCTTCTTCACGGCGCTGAGCTTCCTGCCGGCGGTGCTGCTGCTGATGACGAGCTTCACCCGCATCGTCATCGTGCTGAGCCTGGTGCGCCAGGCGATCGGCACGCAGGCGGCGCCGCCCAACCAGGTCGTCGTCGGCCTGAGTCTCTTTCTCACCTTCTTCGTGATGGGGCCGACGATCGACAAGGTCTACGCCGACGCGTACCAGCCGTACGCCGAGAACCGGATCGCGTTCGAGGAAGCGCTCAAGCGCGGCGAGATTCCGGTGCGCGGCTTCATGATGAAGCAGACGCGCCAGTCGGACGTGATGCTCTTCGCCAAGCTGGCGCGCATCGACCCGGCGGTGAAGACCGAGGACGTTCCGTTCAAGGTGCTCGTGCCGGCCTTCGTCACGAGCGAGCTGAAGAGCGCGTTCCAGATCGGCTTTCTGGTCTTCCTGCCGTTCCTGGTGATCGACATGATCGTCGCCAGCGTCCTGATGTCGCTCGGCATGATGATGCTGTCGCCCGTGCTGATCGCGCTGCCGTTCAAGCTCATGCTGTTCGTGCTCGCCGACGGCTGGAACCTCCTGCTCGGGTCGCTCGCCGCGAGCTTCGTCACCTAGTTCGCCCCGGACAGCGCATGGACACCCAACAGGTCTTCACCTACGGCCAGCAGAGCCTCTACATGCTGCTCATGATCTCGGCGCCGGTGCTGCTCACGGTGCTGGCGGTGGGCCTGATCGTCAGCATCTTCCAGGCTGCCACCCAGATCCACGAGGCGACGCTGTCGTTCGTGCCGAAGGTGCTCGCCGTGGTCGCGGTGCTCGCCGTCGCCGGGCCGTGGATGCTGAGCTCGCTGGTCGAGTTCCTGCAGCGAACCCTGCAGGCGATCCCCACGGTCGTCGGCTAGGGGCATCGCGCCGTGCTGACGTTCACCGAGGCCCAGGTCCTCGGCTGGGTGACGCCCATCCTCTGGCCCTTCCTGCGCGTCCTGGCCCTCTTCACGACGATGCCGCTGTTTGCCGATCGCGGCGTGCCGGTGCGAGTGCGCATCGGCCTGGCCTTCCTGATCGCTTTCTGCGCCCAGGCGTCGTTGCCGCCGATCGTGCCGCTGGCGCTCGACTCCTCGGCGGCCCTCCTCGCGGTCGTCCAGCAGGTGCTGATCGGCGCCACCCTCGGCTTCGCGGTGAAGATCGTCTTCGCAGCGGTCGAGTTCGGCGGCGAGCTCATCGGCCTGCAGATGGGCCTCAACTTCTCGGCCTTCTTCAACCCGATGACCGGTGGCGAGGAAACGGCCGTGAGCCGGCTTTTCGGCATCTGCGTCGCCTGGGTCTTCATCGTCAGCGGCGGCCACCTCCTCGTGATCGCGGCGATCGTCCAGAGCTTCTCGAGTTTTCCGGTCGGCGAGGACCCGTTTTCGTTCCTGCGCACGATGGCGCCGCAGCGCTGGGGCGCCGAGATCTTCAGCCTGGGTCTGTGGCTGGCGCTGCCGCTGGTCGCGATGCTGCTCTTCACCAACCTCGTGCTCGGTGTGATCACCCGCGTCGCGCAGCAGATGAACATCTTCGCGATCGGCTTTCCGATCACGCTCGGCGTCGGCCTGGTCGGCGTGCTCCTGACGCTGCCGATGATGGCGGCTCCCTTCACGATGGCGCTCGAGCGGATGCTGTCGCAGTTCCAGTAGCGCGCCGGCACCGACGCTCGGGTCGGTCCGCCCCGTCTATGTGGGCGAGGGGTCGCCTGTCGAATGCGAGTTCGAGCGCGCGTGCGCGCTCGGGGCGACGCCGCAGCTCGCGGGCATGCCGTCCTCGTCGATCGAGTGCATCTCCTTTTTCGCACCATTCACCTGGGCGCGCTCGGCAAGCCTGGCGTAGAACGTCGCCACCTCGCGCAGCTCCTGCTCGCCGAGTTCCTCGATCCCGATCATGCGGTTGCTCGCATTGCGGCTCGACGCCAGCAGCTCGTTGAGCTTCAGGTGGACGGCAACGCTGTCCTTGTTCTGGCTCTGCTGGATGAGAAACACCATCACGAAGGTGACGATCGTCGTTCCCGTGTTGATGACCAGCTGCCAGTTCTCGGAGTAATGGAAGAACGGCCCCAGGCAGGCCCAGATCAGGACTGCCGAAAGCGCGACGAAGAAGGCGGCGGGCGAGCCCGCCCAGCGCGTGACCGCGCTGGCGAAGCTGTCGAACCGCGCGACCAGCGGCGAATAGGTCGCATAGGACGCGCTGCTCGTCGTCGGCATGGCGCCGAGGGCCTCGTTGCCGTTCTGCTGCTTGTGCTTGCGGTGGGCCATCGCTCCTCCTTTTGCGCACCACCCCGACGCAGCACGTGCGTCAAGGGAGCCTCGAAGCTTTCGATCACATCGTCGAGCACCGGCAATCGCTGTGCCGAACCCGCGTCTGTCGCGGCCACGATTCACCCCGACGACTCTCTTCGCGCGAAATTCGAGGGTCGGCGCCGGAAGCGGCATGGCGCTTGCCTCGGTCACGATTCCAAGACGGAGGTGACATGGACAAGAGGAGTGGAGAGCTGCGCGACGCGGCGTCGATGGCGGTGCCCGGACAGGCCGGATTCGATGTACTGGTCGTCGGCGCCGGTTTCGCCGGCAGCGTGCTCGCGGAACGGCTGGCCAACGTGCTCGGCCAGCGCGTTCTGGTGGTCGACAAGCGGCCGCACATCGGCGGCAACGCCTACGACCGCTATGACGACCACGGCGTGCTGATCCATCCCTACGGACCGCACATCTTCCACACCAACTCCTCCGACATCTTCGAGTACCTGTCGCGCTTCACGGCCTGGCAGCCGTACCAGCACCGCGTCCTCTCGAGCATCGACGGGCAGCTGCTGCCGGTGCCGATCAACCTCGACACGGTCAACAAGCTCTACGGCATGGAGCTGACCTCTTTCGAGATGCAGCGCTGGCTCGAGTCGGTGGCCGAGCCGCGTGCGGAGATCCGGACCTCGGAAGACGCCGTCGTGAGCAAGGTCGGCGTCGACCTCTACCGCAAGTTCTTCCGCGGCTACACGAGGAAGCAATGGGCCATCGACCCGTCCGAGCTCGACGCCAGCGTCACGGCGCGCATCCCCACCCGCACGAACCGCGACGGTCGCTATTTCACCGACACCTACCAGGCGATGCCGCTGCACGGCTACACGCGCATGTTCGAGTCGATGCTCTCGCATCCCAACATCAAGGTGATGCTCAACACCGACTACCGGGAGATCGAGGCCTTCGTGCCGTGGCAGCGAATGGTCTACAGCGGCCCGATCGACGCGTTCTTCAACTACCGCCACGGCCGCCTTCCCTATCGCAGCCTCGAGTTCCGCCACGTCAACGTCGCCCAGGAGCAGTTCCAGCCGGTGGGCACCGTGAACTATCCGAACGACTACGACTACACGAGGGTGAGCGAGTTCAAGCACCTGACCGGACAGCGCCACGCCACCACCTCGGTCGTGTACGAGTACCCGCGTGCCGAGGGTGATCCGTACTACCCGGTCCCCCGGCCCGAGAACGCCGCGCTCTATCGCAAGTACGAGGCCGATGCCGAGGCACTCGATCGCGTCACCTTCGTCGGCCGGCTGGCGACCTACAAGTACTACAACATGGATCAGGTGGTCGGCCAGGCACTGGCGGCGTTCAAGCGGCTGTCGGCTTCGATCGAGGCCGACCGAGCCGGCGCGAGCCCGGGGGCCGGTTCGCCGAGCCTGGCCCTGGCCTGACGATCCCCGATGCGCCCCCCTGCCGAGCGCGCCCGCGACCTCGTCGCGGCGCTGCGCAGCGATGCCGCCGAGACCGACCGCGAAGGCGCCTTCCCCCTTCACTCGATCGTCCTGCTGCGCGACGCAGGCCTGTTGTCCGCGCCTCTGCCGAGCGCCAGCGGCGGCGAGTCGCTCGGCGACGCGAGCCGGGGAGTCGAGCTGCTCGAGACGCTCTGCGCCGTCGGCCGCGGCAGCCTCGTCGCGGGGCGCTTGTTCGAAGGCCACGTCAACGCGCTTCAGCTGATCGATCGCTACGGCAGCGAGGAGCACAAGGCCTGGGTCGCCGTCGATGCGCTCGCCGGACGGCTCTTCGGCGTCTGGAACACCGAGGCCGACGACGGCGTGAAGCTCGTCTCGAGAGGCGACGGCTTCGTCCTGTCCGGCAGCAAGACCTTCGCCTCCGGACTGGGCCACGTCGCCCGTGCGATCGTCACCGCGGCGGTCGAAGAGGGCGACGTGCGCGGCCCCCAGATGCTGGTGCTCGACCTCGATGGCCATCCGCCACGCGAGGATCGCTCGTTCTGGAAGCCGCTCGGCATGCGTGCCAGCGCAAGCTTTCGCGCCGGTTTCGACGGTCGCCGCATTGCTCGCGAGGAGTTGCTCGGCGCCGTCGGCGACTACTACCGCCAGCCCGCATTCGGCGGCGGTGCGATCCGCTTTGCCGCCGTGCAGCTGGGCGGCGCAGAGGCGATCTACGACGAGACGCGTCGCTTCCTGCGCGAGGTCGGGCGAACGGCCGACCCGTTCCAGCGTGCCCGCGTCGGTGAGATGGCCTGGCGCATCGAGTCCGGCCGCCTCTGGCTGCGCGCTGCCGCCGACCACGCGTCGCTGGCCCTCTCGGGGCCCTCCAGGGAGGATTCGCAGGCCTCGGAATGCACGCTCGCCTATGCCCACCTGATGCGCAGCGCGATCGAGGACATCTGCCTGCGCGTCATCGAGCTCGCCGAGCGCTCGGTCGGCGCGCGCGGGTTGCTGCGGCCCGAGCCGTTCGAGCGACTGCATCGCGACCTCGCCCACTACCTGCGTCAGCCGGCGCCGGATGCGGCCCTTGTCGAAGCGGGGCGCTTCGTCCTTGCCGATTCACGCCCCGCCGACTCGATCTGGTCATGAACGCGTTGCCGTCGACGGACGAAGCGGCGGCACTTCTGGCCGATCGCTTCGAGGATGCCGAGCCGCTGGACCTCGTCGCCCTGGCG
>JBDTJD010000420.1:0-4998 GCA_039935975.1 Caldimonas sp. | reverse complement strand
CGCAAAGCCTGGAGGCGATCGGCGCGAACGCAGCAGGCGAGAGTCGCCAGGCCGCCGTCGGCGACGACCATGCCGCCGTAGCCGCCGCGAAAGGAGAGGACGGGCAGCACGTCCGACGCGATGGCAGCGTCGCGGAAATTGGCCTTGAAGGCGAACAGGTCGCTCGGCGCACGCCGTTCGCGCACCGCGGCGCGTTCCGACGGTAGCGGTTCCCATGAGCCGTGCGCAGCGACGACGACGGCGGCGCGCAGCTCGACGTCGTCGTCGGCGCCATCGAGCGCCCGCACGCGCAGCACGAAGCGGCCGGCGCTGCCCGCGATCGACTGCAGTGCCCACGGCTGCAGCAGCGTCGCGCCCGCCGCCTCGGCGGCCGCCGCGAGCAAGGTGTCGAGGTGCTCCCGGCCGAGTGCCCGGCCCCAGCGATGCGCGCCCTCTCCGACGGGCAGCGGCGCATGGATCGTGCGGCCGCCTTGCATGAGGGCGACACGCCGCAGCTCGGCGCCGGCGAGCCGGGCGAAGTCGGCACCGACGCCGAGCGCGTCGAGCAGCTCGAGATTGCTCGCCGCGACGCATTCGCCGCACACCTTGCGCCGCGGGAACGCCTGGCGCTCGATCAGTGCCACCGACCAGCCGGCGCGCGCGAAGAGGATCGCCGCGCTCGCGCCGGCCGGGCCGGCACCGACGATGGCGACGTCGAAGCTCGTTCTCATCGCGGCCCGCGCCGGCGGGCGCAGAAGCAATGCGTGAACGGGCCGTCCTCGTACTCCTCGAGCTGCCAGGCGCCCGAGCGATCGGGCCATGCCTGCTCGAGCTCGTCGTCGATGAAGCCGGCGCGCACGCTGAGCACGGCGTCGCGCCGGGTCACGGCATTGGCGCCGAGGAAGGCAACGAGATGGCTGGCGCCGAGCGCGAAGCGACTGCGCCGCGGCTCGCACACGGCGATCGCGTCGGCCCGGCGTGCGCAGCCGGCGAGCAGACGCCGCAGCGCCTCGCCTTCGAAGTGATGGAAAAAGAGATTGGCGACGACAAGGTCCCAGCGATCGTCGCTCGCGTCGCCTTCGGCCCAGGTGAGCACGTCCTGGGCGAGCGAACGCGCCCGCCAGCCCGCCGCGGCATAGGCCGCGAGGGCCTCGGGCGTGACGAGCGGCTGGAGGTCGAGGAGGGTGATCTCGGCGGCGCCGAGCGGCGAGCGGCGCGACCGTGCGACGTCGAGCATGAGCCGCCCGTCGCCGCAGCCGAGCTCGATCACGCGCAGGGGCGAATCGGGCGGGCGGGGCGCCCGCGGCACGACCCGGGCGAGGGCACGCTCCAGGATCCCCTGCGCCCCCATGACGCGGTTGACGCGGCGCAGGTCGCGCCGGGCGCGGCACGCGGCGGGATCGTCCGGGGCGAGATGGTCGAGCGTCTCGGGCTCGAGAATGCGCGGCAGCATCGTCGCTCTCGTCGGCGTCCGGCGCGCTTCGCGCCTACTCCACCGCGAGCAGCGCGCCGTGGCAGCTGAATCCTGCGCCGAACGAGGACAGCCACCACCAGCCGCCAGGCGCATCGTCGGCGAGCGCCGCCTGAAGCACGAAGTAGACGAAGGCGCTCGACAGGTTGCCGTACTCGCGCAGCATCGCCGCGCTGTAGCGGAAGGCGTCGCCGTCGAGCTCGAAGCGGCGCTCGAGCGCCAGCAGCACGTCGCGGCCGCCGGCGTGCATGATCCACTCGGCGACGTCGTCGCCGTGCAATCCGGCGCGCTCGAGCACCGTCTCGAGAACGCGATGGGCGTGATCGGCGGCCAGCGCAGGCACCTCGCGCGTCAGGATGTTGCGCAGCATGCCGTCCTTCTGCTCGAACATCAGGGCCTTGCGCTGCTTCGGCTCGATCAGCGACGCGCTGTCCTTCCATTCGATGCGCCGCGAGCCGGCCGCCGGATCGCGCGAAAGCACGGCAGCCCCGGCGCCGTCGCCGAACAGGCAGGCGCTGATCAGCACGCCGGGGTCGTCGTCGAGGTACATCGCGGCGCTGCTCACCTCGACGCAGACCGAGAGCACGTGCTCGGCGGCGCCGGAGCCGATCAGCGAGCGGGCGAGCTGCAGGTTGGGCAGCGCCGCAGCGCACCCCTGGCCGACGAGATCGTAGGCCTGGACATCGGCCCTGAGACCGAGCCGCTCGACGACATGGCCCGACAGGCCGGGGCAAAGGTAGCCGGTGCAGGTGCTGACCACGACCGCGTCGATCTGCCCGGCCTCGAGCCGTGCCGACGCAAGGGCGCGGGCCGCCGCCTCGGCAGCCAGCGCCGGCGCGTGATCGAGGAAGCGCCGGCCGAGCGTGTCGGGATCGATGACGAAGACCTCGTCGAGCGAGCCGAGCGCCAGCCGTCGTGCCTCGATGCCGTTGTCGCGCTGAAGGACAGTGCGGGCGATAAGGTGCGAGCGCGTGTCGAGACGCGCATACCAGTCGGATCGCTGGAAGGCGGCCAGACATTCGGCCTTGGTGAAGCGCGCCGGAGGCGTCGCGGTGCCGATGCCGCAGAAGAACATGCGAGGGTCGCCGGGAACGGAAAAATGAAGTATCGCGGCAAATGCCCGGCCAGCGTGGCGAAGGGTGCTTCTGCGACACTGCCGGCCACCGCCCCGTGGCGCGCGCCAGCGCGGACATCGACCGCGGCTGCGACCGAGCCTCATGAACCTTCGTCCGATCCGATCCGCCTGCCTCGCCGCGTGCGCCCTTGCCGCCCTGCCCGCGCTCGCGGCCGAGAAGTTCGTCTACCTGACCAACTGGTTCGCCGAGGCAGAGCACGGCGGCTTCTATCAGGCGATCGCCACCGGCCTCTACGCGAAGGCCGGGCTCGACGTCACGGTGAAGATGGGCGGCCCGCAGGTCAACGTGCTCCAGCTCATGGCCGCCGGGCAGGCCGATTGCGTGATGGGATTGAGTGACCTGCAGATGATCCAGGCGCGCGAAGCGGGCTTGCCGGTCGTGACCGTCGCCGCCTTCTTCCAGAAGGACCCGCAGGTGCTCATCGCCCACGACGACGTGAAGTCGTTCGAGGACATGAAGGGCAAGACCATCCTCATCGGTTCCGCCGCGCGCCAGGGCTTCTGGCCGTGGCTCAAGGCCAGGTACGGCCTCAGGGACGAGCAGACGCGACCCTACACCTTCAACATCCAGCCCTTCGTCGCCGATCGCAACCTCGTGCAGCAGGGCTATGTCACCTCGGAGCCGCATGCGATCCGGCAGGCCGGCGTGAAGGCCAACGTCTTCCTGCTCGGCGACTACGGCTTTCCGGCCTATTCGACGACCGTGTCGTGCATGGAAAAGACGGTCCGGGACCGCAAGGCCGCCCTCGCCGCGTTCGTCAAGGCGAGCGCCGAGGGCTGGCGAAGCTATCTCGTCGACCCGGCGCCGGGCAACGCGCTCATCCGCAAGGAAAATCCGGCGATGACCGACGACCAGCTCGCCTATAGCCTGGCCGCGCTGAAGGAAGCCGGCCTGGTCGCCGGAGGCGACGCCGCCAGGCTCGGCATCGGCGTGATCACCGAGGCGCGCCTGAAGGCGAGCTACGACTTCCTCGTCGCCGCCAGGCTCGTCGATCCGGGCAAGGTCGAGTTCGCGAAGACGTACACCACCGAGTTCGTGAAGGGCCTCAAGGTCTTGCCGTGACGCTTGCCGGCATCGATGCACCTGCCTCCAGCGCGACCGTCGCGCCTGCTGCCGGGAGCGCGCCGGCCATCGAGGTGCTGGCGGCCGAGAAGACCTACCCCGACGGCACGCGAGCGTTGCAGCCGGTGACGATGACGATCGCCGAGGGCGAGTTCGTCACTCTCCTCGGTCCCTCGGGCTGCGGCAAGAGCACGCTCCTTCGAATGGTCGCGGGCCTGCTGGAGCCGAACGGCGGGCAGCTCCTGCTCTGGCGCCGCCCGGTGCGCGAGCTCGAGGCAACTGGCCGCCGCATCGCCTTCGTGTTCCAGTCGCCGACGCTGATGCCGTGGGCGAACGTCGAGACCAACGTGCGCCTGCCGCTCGACCTCGCCCGCGTCGACCGCCGCGAGGCCGATGCACGCGTCGCGGACGTGCTGGGCCTGGTCGGCCTGGCGCAGTTCGCAAAGGCGCTGCCGCGAACGCTTTCGGGCGGCATGCAGATGCGCGTCTCGATCGCGCGCGCGCTCGTCGTCGATCCGCACGTGCTCCTGATGGACGAGCCGTTTGGTGCGCTCGACGAGATCACCCGCGGCCACCTCGACGGCGAGCTGCTCGACCTCTGGCGCAGCAAAGGGCTCACCGTGCTCTTCGTCACCCACTCCATCCACGAGGCGGTGTTCCTCTCGAACCGCGTCGTCATGATGGCAGCGCGGCCGGGCCGCGTGATCGAGGAGATCGCGATCGACGAGCCTTATCCGCGCACGGCCGGCTTCCTGGTCACGCCGGAGTTCAGCCGCGCCGCCAAGCGGCTGCAGGACAGCCTCCTGCGCGCCAGCGCCGACATCGGTCACGCAGCGCCGGCCGGAGCGCCGAGCCCGGCATGAGCGGCCCGACCCTGCCGGCCCAGGGCGGGCACGTTCGCCGCATCCTCTATCCGGCGCTGGTCGCCGCGGTGTTGATCGCAGCCTGGCAGGCTGCCGTCGTCGGCTTCGATCTGCCGCCCTACCTCGTGCCGTCGCCGGCGCTGGTGGCCCGCACGCTCGTCGCCGATCGGGTCGTGCTGGGGCTGGCTTTGCTGACGACCATCGAGGTGACGGTGCTCGCCTTCGTCGTCGCCGTCGTCGTCGGCGTGCTGGTCTCGTTCGCTTTCGTGCAGAGCCGCGCGATCGAGACCGCGTTCTTTCCGTACGCCGTTCTGCTGCAGGTGACGCCGATCGTTGCCGTCGCGCCGCTGATCATCGTCTGGATCAAGGATCCGATCGCCTCGATGGTGCTCTGCGCCGCCCTCGTCGCCCTCTTCCCCGTGATCGCCAACACGACGCTCGGCCTGCGCAGCGTCGATCCCGACCTGCAGAGCTACTTTCGTCTCAA
>JBDTJD010000419.1:0-5141 GCA_039935975.1 Caldimonas sp. | reverse complement strand
GTCGCCGACTTCACGGCGACGGTCACTCGGCTTCGAGATCAGCGAGAGCGCCTGGCGCCGTAGCGATGAAGTCGCCGGGTATGGACGACGGCGCCCGCAGCAGCTCGTCGATCCGGCGCGCGACCGCCCAGGCGCTGCGCTGGCGCGACTCGCGCGTCGTCGTCGCGACGCGCGGCGTCACCTGCAGCGTCGGGATGCCGTGCAGCGGACGATCGGGATCGAGCGCACCGGGCTCCACGCTGTCGAGCCAGGCCGCGGCGACGCGGCCGCTCTTCAGTGCCGTGGCGAGCGCAGTCTCGTCGAAGAGGCCCGAGTGCGCGGTGCTCACGATCACCTGGTTCGGCTTGCAGTGACGCAGGAACCTGTCGCCGATCAGGCCGTGGTAGCGGCTGAAGTAGTCGAGCTGGACGCAGACGACGTCGGCGGACTCGACCAGCTCGCGCAGGCTCGAATGGGCGACCTGCCACTGCGCCCAGGCGCGGTCGCTGACATGCAGCGACGGCTCGTAGCCGAGGATGTGGACGTCGAACGCGGCAAGGAGCTGGGCGATGGTGCGTGCCGCGGGCGGCATGCCGACGAGGCCGATCGTCGCGCCGCCGAGCTCGCGTCCGGCCACCGATCCGTCGGCAGCTCGCACAGGCACGCGGCGCAGGAGAGACAGCATCGCGCCGATGACGAACTCGGCCTCGGCGCGCGCGCTCGCGGTGACGCTGCGCACCACCTCGACCTGGCGCCGCTCGCACGCTTCGACATCGAGGTTCTCGGAGCCGGCGCTGACCCGGCCGATGGCCTTCAGCACCGGCGCGAAGTCGAGCGTCTGGGCGTCGACACGCACCGACGACGGGATGATCGCGGCGGCGACGTTGTAGAGCGCCGCACGGAATTCGCGTGGCGAGAAGGCCAGCTGCGGCTCGTAGCGCACGCGATGACGCGAGGCCAGCCAGTTCAGCACTTCGGCGTCGATCGGATCGATGACGAGCAGGTCCACGGACTGTTCCTATCGCCTGCTGGATGGACTGCTGGATCGACCTTGCGTGCAAGAATCTAGAGACTTTCAAGGATTGTAAAGAGATGTTGGTTCGACACGCGATCTTTCCGGTGGCCGGCCTGGGCACCCGATTCCTCCCCGCCACCAAGGCGATGCCCAAGGAGATGCTGCCGGTCGTCGACAAGCCGCTCATGCAGTACGCCGTCGAGGAGGCCTACGCCGCCGGCGTGCGCGAGATGGTGTTCGTCACGAGCCGCCACAAGCGCGTCATCGAGGACCACTTCGACCTCACTTTCGAGCTCGAGGACGCGCTCGAAAAAGCCCACAAGACGGAGCTCCTCGCCACCGTGCGCGCGGTCAAGCCCGACGACATGGAGTGCGTCTTCGTGCGCCAGGCACAGGCGCTCGGCCTCGGCCATGCGGTCCTCTGCGGCCGCCAGATCGTGGGCGACCACCCGTTCGCGGTGATCCTGCCCGACGACCTGATGATCGGCACGCCGCCGGTCCTGGCGCAGATGGTCGAGCAGTTCCAGGAGCGCCAGGCCTCGATCATCGCCGTCCAGGAAGTGCCGGCCGAGCAGACGCGTCGCTACGGAATCGTCGCCGGCAAGGCGGTCGGCGACCGGCTCGTCGACATCGAGAAGATCGTCGAGAAGCCCGCGCCCGACGTCGCTCCGTCGCGCCTCGGCGTCGCCGGGCGCTACATCCTCACGCCGCGCGTGTTCGAGGAGATCGCCAGGCAGCCGCGCGGCGTCGGCGGCGAGATCCAGCTCACCGACGGCATCGCCGGACTGCTCACGAGCGAGAAGGTCTACGCCTATCGCTACCAGGGCAAGCGCTACGACTGCGGCAGCAAGGAAGGCTTCCTGCAGGCCAACGTCGAGCTGGCGCTGGCGAGCCCGGAGCTCGGTCCGGACTTTCGCGCCTATCTGAAGTCGCTCGCGCTCTGAGCGCGGCGACGCCCCGGCTAACGCCGGCGCAGGTAGTGGACGAACTCGTCGTCGGCGCTGGTCTGCTCGACGAGCTCGTTGCCCGTCTGGCGCGCGAATGCCTGGAAGTCGCGCACGGATCCGGGATCCGTCGAGATCACCTTCAGCACGTCGCCGCTGGCCAGGTCGGCGAGGGCCTTCTTTGCCTTCAGGATCGGCAACGGGCAGTTCAGCCCTCGGGTATCGATTTCCTTGTTCGCTTCCATCGCTCCGTCAGTCCACGTCGATTTCGGTTGCCCGCTTGCCCGGCGGCACATCGAGCCACTGCGGCTCGATGCCGCGCGAGATGAGCCAGTCGGCCAGCGCGCGGCCGGTGCCGGCCGGCCAGCACTTGACGCGCTCGGGCGCCACGGTCCGGTAGTCGACGAGCTCGGGCGACAGCACGATCTCGCCGCGCGCCTTCGCGTGGTAGGCGATGATGACCTGATTCATGCGCAGGAACTCGTACACGCCGATCAGCGAAAGCGACTCGACCGTGAGCGAAGTCTCCTCGCCGACTTCCCTCGCGATGCCCTCTTCCGGCGTTTCGCCGGCCTCCATGAAGCCGGTGACGAGACCGTAGAACTTGCCGGGCCAGGCGGCGTTGCGGGCGAGCAGGATCTGGCCCTCGCGGTCGACGCATTCGATCACCGCCGCGAGCACCGGCGTCGGGTTGTTCCAGTGCGTCCAGCCGCAAGCCGGGCAGCGCAGCCGCACCTTGTCGCCGCCGTCTTCGACCACCGCGATCGACTCGAGCCGGGTCGCGCAGTTCGTGCAGAACGTGACAGAGACACTCATGCGGGGAAGACGCCGGTCGAGAGATAGCGGTCGCCGCGATCGCAGACGATGAAGACGATGGTCGCGTTCTCGACCTGCGCCGCGATCTGCAGGGCGACCCAGCACGCGCCCGCCGCCGAGATGCCGGCGAAGATGCCTTCCTCGCGGGCAAGGCGGCGAGTCACCTCCTCGGCGTCGGCCTGGCTCACCAGGACGAGCTCGTCGACCGCCTTCGGTTCGTAGATGGTCGGCATGTATTCCTGGGGCCACTTGCGGATTCCGGGGATGCGCGAGCCCTCGCTCGGCTGCGCGCCGATGACGCGCACCTTCGGGTTCTGCATCTTCAGGAAGCGGGACACGCCGGTGATCGTGCCGGTCGTGCCCATCGCGCTCACGAAATGCGTGACCCGGCCGCCGGTGTCTTTCCAGATCTCGGGGCCCGTGGTCTCGTAGTGGACTCGCGGGTTGTCGGGGTTGCCGAACTGGTCGAGGACGTGCCCCTTGCCGTCCTTCTCCATCTGCGTCGCGAGGTCGCGCGCGTACTCCATGCCGCCCGAGCGAGGCGTCAGGATCAACTCGGCGCCGAAGGCCTTCATGGTCTGCGCCCGCTCGACGCTCAGGTCCTCGGGCATGACGAGCAGCATGCGATAGCCGCGGATCGCCGCCGCCATCGCCAGCGCAATGCCGGTGTTGCCCGAGGTCGCCTCGATCAGCGTGTCGCCGGGCTTGATGGTGCCGCGTTCCTCGGCACGCCGGATCATGCTGATCGCCGGTCGGTCCTTCACCGAGCCCGCGGGATTGTTGCCTTCGAGCTTGCCGAGGACCACGTTGCCGCGCTTGTCATTGCCGTCGCCCGGCAGGCGCACCAGACGCACCATCGGCGTCGCGCCGATCACATCCTCGATCGTCGGGTAGTTCGGGCTGGGTTCGGTCATGGGATGGGAAATGCAATCGTGGTGCCTCGGGTCGGAATCGAACCGACACTCCTCGCGGAACGGGATTTTGAGTCCCGCGCGTCTACCAATTTCGCCACCGAGGCCGATGCTCGCGAACGAGGCAGTTTGCCATACGCGCCGTAGACTAGCCGCCCTGCAGCCACTCCGTCCGGACCGCCGATGCCCCCGCTTCCTCCCGTCACGCAGGCCCTGCTGCTCGCGAACGTGGCCATCTTCTTCCTTGGCGACCTGCTTGGCCCGAACCTGCTGACGCCGTTCGCCCTCTGGCCGGTCGGCGGCGGCTTCTGGCCGTGGCAGATCGTGACCTACGCGTTCCTGCACGGCAGCTTCAACCACCTGTTCTTCAACATGCTGGGCCTGTGGATGTTCGGCGCCGAGCTCGAGCAGATCTGGGGCCGCAACCGCTTCCTGACGTTCTACTTCGCCAGCGTGATCGCGGCGGCTCTCACTCAACTGTTCGTGAACGCGCTGCTCGGCTCTGCGGCGCCGACGATCGGCGCCTCCGGAGGCCTGTTCGGCCTGCTGCTGGCGTTCGCGATGATCTTCCCGAACCGGATCATCCTGCTCTTCTTCGTGATCCCGCTGAAGGCCAAGTACCTGGTCGCCCTCTACGGCCTGCTCGAGCTCTACCAGGGCGCCTACGTGCTCAATTCCGGCGTCGCCCACTTCGCCCACCTCGGCGGCATGCTGGGCGGCCTGCTGACGCTGCGCTACTGGCGCGGGCAGCCGCCGTTCGGCCGTCGCTGACGCAGGATCGCGCGGAGATCGCCCGGCGGCGGTTCAGTAGCCGCGGCTGCGGTCGATCTCGTTCGGCAAGGGCTCGCCGCGCTCGAGGGCGCGGACGCTCGCCACGAACTGGTCGGCGATGGTGTCGGTCGACGACTGCGCGGCGACGTGCGGCGTGATGGTGATTCCGGGCACCGACCAGAGCGGATCGTCGGCCGGCAGCGGCTCGCGCCGCTGCACGTCGAGCGCCGCGCCGCTCAGGTGGCCCGAGCGCACCGCGGCGATCAGGTCGGCCTCGACGACGTGCGCGCCGCGCGCGACGTTGATGACGTAGGCGCCGCGAGGCATGCACGCGAACGCCGCCTCGTCGAGGATGCCATCGGTCTCGTCGGTCAACGGCAAGGCGCAGACGACGATCCGGCTCGCCGCCAGCACCTCGGCGAGGGACGCCGTCGAACGCCGGTTCCAGCCAGTGACCACGAGGCCGCAGCGCTCGAGCCACACCGCGATCTCGCTGCCCATCGCGCCGGTGCCGAGCACGCCGACCGAGTGTCGCGCCATCGGCACCGGCGTGCGATTCCAGCGGTGTTCCCTGGCTTGCTGCTCGTAGCGCTCGAGGTCGCGAGCGTGGCGCAGCGCCATCATGACGACGAACTGGGCGATGCCCGAGGCCTGCTCGCGATCGACGATCCGCGAAACGCGCACGTGCGGCCCGAGCTCGGGCAC
>JBDTJD010000418.1:0-2888 GCA_039935975.1 Caldimonas sp. | reverse complement strand
CCGGGCGAGAGCCGGCCGGTCTGGATCAGCCAGGCGATGCGCGTCGTCAGGACGCGGGTCTTGCCGGAGCCCGCGCCGGCGAGGATCAGGGCCGGCTCCGGCGGCAACGTGACGGCGGCGAGCTGCTCCGGATTGAGACCGTCGAGCAGGCGCGAAGGACGATCGACGGCAGACGCTGGATTCACCGACGCATTTTAGGGACCTCGATGCACGCAGGGCCATGGGATGACCTGCGTAGAATTCGGCCACGGGCGCTCTTCGGGCGCCCGTTTTCACGCGGGCGGCCCATGGAAATCTTCGATTACGACAACGTCCTGCTGCTGCCGCGCAAGTGCCGGGTCGAGAGCCGCTCGGAGTGCGACCCGTCGCAGGAGTTCGGGCCGCGCCGCTTCGCGCTGCCGGTCGTTCCGGCCAACATGAAGACCGTCGTCGACGGGCCGATCGTCGAATGGCTGGCTGCCAACGACTTCTTCTACGTGATGCATCGCTTCGACGTCGACAACGTCGCCTTCGCCAAGCGCATGCGATCGCTCGGCTTGTTCGTGTCCATCAGCGCCGGCGTCAAGGCGGCCGACCACGCCATGATCGACGCCCTTGCGAAAGACGGCGTCGGCGCCGACTACGTGACGATCGACATCGCCCACGGCCACGCCGACACCGTGCACCGGATGATCGACCACATCAAGGCCAGGCTGCCGAAGGCCTTCGTCATCGCCGGCAATGTCGCCACGCCGGAGGCGGTGATCGACCTCGAGAACTGGGGCGCGGACGCGACCAAGGTCGGCGTCGGCCCCGGCAAGGTCTGCATCACGAAGCTGAAGACCGGCTTCGGCACCGGCGGCTGGCAGCTCTCGGCGCTGAAGTGGTGCGCGCGAGTCGCGACCAAGCCGATCATCGCCGACGGCGGCATCCGCGACCACGGCGACATCGCCAAGAGCGTGCGCTTCGGCGCCTCCATGGTGATGATCGGCTCGCTCTTTGCCGGCCACGAGGAGTCGCCGGGCCAGACTGTCGAGGTCGATGGCAAGCTCTTCAAGGAGTACTACGGCTCGGCGTCGGACTTCAACAAGGGCGAGTACAAGCACGTCGAGGGCAAGCGCATCCTCGAGCCGATCAAGGGCAGGCTCGCCGACACGCTGCGCGAGATGAAGGAAGACGTGCAGAGCTCGATCTCGTACGCGGGCGGCACCAAGCTCGCCGACATCCGCAAAGTCAACTACGTGATCCTCGGCGGCGACAATGCCGGCGAGCATCTGCTGATGTGAAACGGAAGCCGACATGAACCCGATTTCCCGCTGCCTCGCCTTCGCGCTCGTCGTGCTGCTCGGTGCCTGCGGCGGCGGCTCGCTGCCGAGCGAGGACGGCAACCTGCGGCTCGTCAACGCGACCACGAACTTCCCCTCGCTTGACCTGTTCCAGACCAACAGCGCATTCATCACCGGCGTGGCGCCGTTGTCGGCGAGCGGCTTCGCAGGGATCAAGAACGGCAATTACTCGATCGACGTCCGCGCCACCGGCAGCGGCACCGCGCTGGTGACGAGCAGCGTGTCGCTCGCCAAGAAGGACTACCAGACCGTCGTCGCCTACTCCAACGCCGGCAGCCTGGCGCTCGCGGTCCTCTCGGACAAGGAGAGCGATCCGAGCAGCGGCAATGCCAAGGTGCGCATCTTCAATGCCGCCAGCGGCGACACCGGCGGGCTCGACGTCTACCTGACCACCGGCGCCTGCTCGACCCTCGCGAACTCGGGCAGCGCCCCCTTCGCGGCGAACATCAGCGGCCTGCAACCGGCATTCACGCAGGTCACCGCCTCGGCGACGCCGTACCACGTGTGCGTGACGACGCCCGGCGACAAGACCGAGCTGCGGCTCGACATCCCGTCGCTGACGCTTTCCAACCAGCGCATCGTCACGATCCTGCTCGCGCGCAGCGCGGGTGGCTTTCTCGTCAACGGGATGACGATCGACCAGCAGGGCGCGGCGGTGCAGACGCTCGGCGGCTCGGCGCGTGTGCGTGTCGCGGCCAGCCTGTCGCCGGCCGTCCCGGTCGACGTCGACGTCAACGGCACCGCCATCGCGGCCGGGCTCGGCACGCCCAATGTCGGGCCCTACGCGGTCGTCACGGCGGGCACGCTGACGATCAAGATCAACGGCATGGCCTACACGCCGGCGACGCCGCTCGCCGTGCCGGCCGGCGCCGACGCGACGCTGCTGCTCACCGGCCCGACGCCGACCGTGACGCTGATCCCCGACGACAACACCACCTCGACGAGCTCGACGCGGCCGGTGAAGCTGAGGCTGGTCAACGGCCTGAACGGGTCGAACGGGACGGCGACGCTCACGGTCGACAACGCGGTGATCGGCAACGGCGCGAGCTTCGCGTCGGCGTCGACCTACTCGCTCCTGCCCGCGAGCGCGGCGCTCGCTCGGGTCGAGGCGCGATCGGGCGTGGTCCAGCTCTATCTCGCGACCGGCGTCACCTTCACGGCAGGACGCGTGTATTCGCTCTTCCTGCTGGGCGATGCGAGCGCGGCCCCGAACGCCGGCATCCTGATCGCGGACCGCTGACCTGACAGCGCGCGCGCCCGGACGGGCGAGGGGCGCCGCCTAAAATCGGTCCATGACCGAACTCGCCAAGTCCTTCGACCCCGCCGCCATCGAGGAGCATTGGGGTCCGCTCTGGGAAGCGAGCGGCGTGTACGAGCCGACGCTCGATCCGAAGAAGCCATCGTTCGCGATCCAGCTGCCGCCGCCCAATGTCACGGGCACGCTGCACATGGGGCACGCGTTCCAGCACACGATCATGGACGCGCTCGTGCGCCACGAGCGCATGAAGGGCGCGAACACGCTCTGGGTGCCGGGCACCGACCACGCCGGCATCGCGACCCAGA
>JBDTJD010000417.1:0-3905 GCA_039935975.1 Caldimonas sp. | reverse complement strand
GGCATCTTCGCTGCCGTCTCGGCGTGGCGCACCGGCAGTGTCCAGTCCGGCCGCACCCAGTGGCAGGTGTAGCCGTTCGGGATGCGCTCGAGATAGTCCTGGTGCTCCGGCTCGGCCTGCCAGAACGGGCCGGCAGGCTCGACCTCGGTGACGACCTTGCCCGGCCACAGCCCCGACGCATCGACGTCGGCGATCGTGTCCAGCGCGACCCGCCTCTGCTCGTCGCTCGTCGTGTAGATGGCCGAGCGGTAGCTCGCGCCGCGATCGTTGCCCTGGCGATTCTTCGTCGAGGGGTCGTGCACCTGGAAGAAGAACTCGAGGAGCTTGCGGTACGAGAGCTTGGCCGGATCGAAGATCACCTCGATCGCCTCGGCGTGCGAGCCGTGGTTGCGATAGGTCGCGTTCGGCACGTCGCCGCCGGAGTAGCCCACGCGCGTCGAGATCACGCCCGGCATCTTGCGCACGAGATCCTGCATGCCCCAGAAGCAACCGCCGGCGAGCACGGCGCGCTCCTGCATCGTTGCCTGCGTCATTTCACGTCCTCCACCTGTTCGAGATAGTCGCCGTAGCCTTCGGCCTGCATGGCGTCGCGGTGGACGAAGCGAAGCGAGGCCGAGTTGATGCAGTAGCGCAGGCCGCCGCGGTCGCGCGGGCCGTCTTCGAAGACGTGGCCGAGATGGCTGTCGGCGCCGGTCGATCGCACTTCGGTGCGGACCCTGCCGAGGGAGCCATCCTCCAGCTCGTGGACATGGGTCGGCGCGATCGGCTTGGTGAAGCTCGGCCAGCCGCAATGCGACTCGAACTTGTCCGACGAGGCAAAGAGCGGCTCGCCCGAGACGATGTCGACGTAGATGCCGGGCTCCTCGTTGCCGAGCAGCTCGCCCGTGCCGGGCGCCTCGGTGCCGCTTTGCTGGGTGACGCGGTACTGCTCGCGGGTGAGGGCGGCGACCGCTTCCGGGGTCTTTCGATAGTCGGGCATGTCTGTCTTCCGGGGTTGCGCTGTGCGTGCGTGAGGATCGAACCTGGGGACGGAACAGCTTAACGAAAGTTCTCTCCGTCCGGCGCCCCGGGGCCGATGGCCTTGCGCACAGTGGTCGTGTCGCCCCCTCCCGACCTTACCGGCCCGGATCGCAATGCCGTGTGAGGGTCACGCTCGGCCCGCGACGGCATCAGTTGCAGCGCAGCTGCATCGATTCGATCCGGCCGCCGAAGCCGAGCTTCTCGACCAGGCCGGGCTCGCGCGTGCCGGGGCCGAAGCCGACCGAGCGCGCCGACAGGAACTGTTTCTGATAGAGCACGAGGGTGGCGCGGGGGCCGGTGGCGACGCTCTTGATGTCGCGCTTGAGCTGTTGCGACGCGCCCTTGTCGAGCGTCTGCAACTCGGCCGGGCCGACAAGGGTGAGCGAGCTGCCGTCGAAATTGCGCTCGTCGAAGAACGTCGCCCAGCAGCCGGAAGCCACCTGATCGGCCGCGCCGGCGCCGGGCAGCAGGACGACAGCGGTGTCGACCTGGGGCGCGGAGCCGTAAGCCGACCCGCCCATCGGCGAATGCATCGAGGAGCAGGCGGCCAGCGCGGTCGTGGCCAGGGCGAGCACGGTCAGTCTCAGTTTCATCGCAATTCCTTGGAGTGGGTAGGTGTCCGGCATTGGCGATCGGCGTGCCCGGTTGCCGGAATCCGGTTCAATTCGGCCGCCGCCGCGCCGATAGAGCGAGGTAATGCCCGCCGCCGCTTCCGCCACCCTCCAGCCTGTCGGGCGGCCGTTCGGCCGTTTCGAGCTGCGTCGCGTGCTCGGCGAGGGCGCGCAGGCGACGGTGTGGCTCGGCTTCGACCAGCGCCTCGAGCGCGAGGTCGCGATCAAGCTGATGCACTCCGACGCGTCGGTCGACCCGGTCGCCGTCGGCGAGTGGCTGCGCGAAGCGCGCAGCGTCAGCCGGCTCACCCACCCCAACATCGTGCCGGTGTTCGAGGCCGACGTCTTCGAGCGCCGGCCGTACCTGGTGTTCGAGTACGTCTCCGGGCCGACGCTGGCGCAGCTGGTGAAGTCGAGGGGTGCGCTGCCCGCGCACGAGGCCGTCGGCCTGATCCTCGGCGTGCTCGATGCCCTCCAGGCGGCGCACGAGGCCGGTGTCGTTCACCGCGACCTCAAACCGTCGAACGTGCTCGTCGGACCGACCGGCCGCGCACGGGTGATGGACTTCGGCATCGCCGGGCGCCTGCACGACCCGAGCGGCAGCAGCGAGATCGTGGGTACGCCGGGCTACATGTCGCCCGAGGCGACCTGGGGCAGCCTGCCGACCGCGCCGATGGACCTGTTCTCGGTCGGCGTCATGCTGGCCGAGCTGCTGAGCGGGGAAAGGCTTGTCGCCGAGCGCGACGCACACCAGGCGATGCGACGCGTCGCGAGTGAAGACCTGCAGCTGCCGGCGAACCTGTCCTCCGAGGTCGACGACGCGCTGCGCCGCGTCATTCGAAAAGGGCTGGAGCGCAATCCGGAGCACCGTTGGCAGACCGCCGTCGAGCTGCGGGCCGCCCTGCAGGACTGGCTGGCGCCGGCCGCGCTCGCCGACGAGGCGGCCGCGCCGTCGGCCGGCGGCGCCGGCAGCGGCACGCTCGACTTCCTGCTGCGACGGATGCGCCACAAGAGCGACTTCCCGGCCCTCTCCGACTCGGTCGCGCGCATCCAGCAGGTCGCCAACTCCGAGAGCAAGAACGTCTCGGCGCTGTCGGGCGAGATCCTGAAGGACGTCGCCCTCACCAACAAGCTGCTGCGCCTGGTCAACACGGCGAGCTACACCACCACGGCCGGCGGCATCAGCACGATCTCGCGCGCGGTGGCGCTGGTCGGCTTCAACAACATTCGCAACATGGCGCTCAGCCTGGTCCTGCTCGAGCACATGCACGACAAGGCCCACGCCGCCCACCTGAAGGAAGAGTTCCTGCGCTCGCTCATGGCCGGGATGCTCGCCAGCGAGCTCGGCACGACCGTGCCCGGAAGCGAGGAGGCCTACCTCGGCGCGCTGTTCCAGAACCTCGGCCGCCTGCTGACCGCGTTCTACTTCCCCGAGGAGGCGCGCCAGGTGCGCGGCATCGTCTCGGCCGGGGGTCCGCCCGGCGCAAGCCCGGTCAGCGACACGGCCGCCTCGCTGCGCGTCCTCGGCCTCAGCTTCGAGGCCCTCGGCCTGGGCGTTGCCCAGTCCTGGGGGCTGCCCGAGACCCTGCAGGCCTGCATGCGCACGCCGTCGGGCGAGCCGCCGACCCGACCACCCACCGACAGCACCGATCGGCTGCGCTGGCTCACCTGCACCGCCAACCGGATCGCCGACGCGCTGCTCCACGCCGAACCCGCGCAGGCGAAGGCCGAGGTCGCCGCGGTCGCCCGCCGCCACGCCAAGGCGCTCGGCATCACCCCGGAGCAGATCGAGGCGGCCTCGGCCTCGGCCCGGGAAAAGCTGTCGCAGGCCGTCGACGCGATGAACCTCCAGGTGCCGAAGCAGTCGCCCGCACGACGGCTGTTCGCGCCATCGCGGGCGGCGGCCACGCCTTCGACCGAGCTCGATCTCGACCTGCCGACGCTGCGCGAGGAAGCGACCCGCAGCCGGACGCGGACCGTCGCCGAGCAGGCCGTCGACGATGCGCGCGCGGCAGATCGCACCGTTCGCCTGGTGTCGCCCGCCGCCGGTGCCGCTCCGGCCGAGGACGCGTGCGCCGTGCTCACGGCCGGCATCGAGGACATCACCACGGCGCTGATCGACAACTCGAGGCTCGACGACGTGCTGCGCATGATCCTCGAGACGATGTATCGCGGCCTGGCCTTCCGTCACGTCGTCTTCTGCCTGCGCGACGTCAGGAGCGGCGCGCTGACCGGGCGCTTCGGCTTCGGCGACGGCGTCGAGGCCGTCACGGC
>JBDTJD010000416.1:0-4801 GCA_039935975.1 Caldimonas sp. | reverse complement strand
GCGCGGCTCGATCAGAGCGGCGCGAGCGTCGTCGTCATCGCCCGTGCCGGCCAGAACCTGAGCGAATACGGCCTGCGCTATTCGCATCTCGGCTTCGCCTACCGCGACGACGACGACGGCCGGCCGGTCTGGCGTGTCGTCCACAAGCTGAACCAGTGCGGCTCGGCGCGTGCGACGCTGTATCGCCAGGGCCTCGGCGAGTTCTTCCTCGACGACCTCTGGCAGTACGAGGCCGCGATCGTCGTCCTCGCGCCGGCGGCGCAGGCGCACCTCAGGGCCGCCCTCGTCAACAACGCGACTGTCGCCCGGCTCGACACGCCCGCCTACAGCATGGTCGCCTACCCCTGGTCGCAGCGCTACCAGCAGTCGAACCAGTGGGCGATCGAGACGCTCGCGATGACCGAGGAGCCGGCGGCGACCACGCGCGAGCGCGCCCAGGCGTGGCTGCAGCTGCACGGCTACGAGCCGACTCCCCTGCACCTGTCGGCGCTCAAGCGGCTCGGCGCGCGCGTGATGAGCGCCAACGTCGCCTTCGACGACCATCCGAACGAGAAGCGGTTCGCCGATCGCATCGAAACCGTCACGGTCGACTCGGTGTTCCGCTGGCTCGAGCGCGACGGCCTGGGCGGTCCGGTCCTGGTCGTGCGCTAGATTCGCGCGTTACTTCATTCGCCTGGCTCGACTCCCCGGAGCACCGCTTGAACACCCACGCCGACGTCGTAGCCAGAGTGCCCGCGCATCCCGCTCCCGCGCAGCCGAACCAGTTCGCGCTCCTCGGCCAGCGGCGCTTCGCGCCCTTCTTCTGGACCCAGTTCCTCGGCGCCGGCAACGACAACCTGTTCAAGTTCGCGTTCACGGTGTTGGTGACCTACCAGCTCCAGGTCTCGTGGCTCACGCCGCAGATGGCCGGGCTCGTGATCGGCGCCCTCTTCATCCTGCCCTTCCTGCTCTTTTCGGCCACAAGCGGCCAGATCACGGACAAGTACGACAAGACCCGCGTGATCCGGTTCGTGAAGGACCTCGAGATCGCGATCATGGTGATCGCCGGCTACGGCTTCTGGACCGCGAACCCCTACGTCCTCCTGACCTGCGTGTTCCTCATGGGCCTGCACTCGACGATCTTCGGGCCCGTGAAGTTCGCCTACCTGCCCCAGCACCTGGACGAGCGCGAGCTGACTGGCGGCAACGGCATGGTCGAGATGGGCACCTTCGTCGCGATCCTGCTCGGCCAGGTCGCGGGCGGCCTGCTCGTGACGATTCCCGAGATCGGCCGTCACTACGTCGCCTTTGCATGCGTCGGGCTGGCGCTGATCGGACGCATCACGGCGCAGGCCGTGCCGCCGTCGCCTTCCACCGATCCGGCCCTGGTCATCAACTGGAACCCGGTCACCGAGACCTGGCGCAACCTGAAGCTCGCACACGGCAACGTCGTCGTCTTCCGGTCGCTGCTCGGCATCTCGTGGATGTGGTTCTTCGGCGCCGCCTTCCTCGCCCAGTTCCCGTCGTTCGCCAAGGAGGTGCTGCATGGCGACGCGCAGGTGGCCTCGCTGCTCCTGGTGGTGTTCTCGGTCGGCATCGGCATCGGCTCGCTGCTCTGCGAGGTGCTGTCGCGCCGCCACGTCGAGATCGGCCTGGTGCCGTTCGGCGCGATCGGCATGAGCGTGTTCTCGATCGATCTCTACTTCGCCACGCGCGGCCTGCCGCTCTCGGCCGGCTACTCGCTCGGCGCCTTCGTGGCCGTGCACGCGCACTGGCGCGTGATGGCCGACCTCGCCCTGCTCTCGCTCTTCGCTGGGCTCTACAGCGTGCCGATGTATGCGCTGATCCAGCTGCGCTCCGCGCCGAGTCACCGGGCGCGGATCATCGCCGCCAACAACATCCTGAACGCGCTCTTCATGATCACGAGCTCGGTGCTCGTCGGCGGCCTGCTCGCCGCCGGCCTGACGATCCCGCAGGTGTTTCTGGTGATCGGCCTCCTCAACGCCGTGGTCGCGGGCTACATCTTCCTGCTCGTGCCGGAGTACCTCCTCCGCTTTGTCGCCTTCGTCATGGCGCGCGTGATCTATCGCTTCCACGTGAAGGGCGACGAGCACATCCCGACCCAGGGCGCGGCGATCCTCGTGTGCAACCACGTGAGCTTCATCGACCCGGTGCTGCTGATGGCGGCGAGCCCACGGCCGATCCGCTTCATCATGGATCACCAGATCTTCGCGATGCCGGTCCTCGGCGCGTTCTTCCGCCTCGCGAAGGCGATCCCGATCGCGCCGCAGAAGGTCGACCCGGCGACTTACGAGAACGCCTTCGAGCAGGCCCGTCAGGTGCTCGACGCAGGCGACCTGCTGTGCATCTTCCCCGAAGGCGGGATCTCGCGCGACGGCGCGCTCGCCGAGTTCAGGGGCGGCGTCATGAAGCTGCTCGAAACGAACCCGGTGCCCGTCGTTCCCCTGGCGCTCAGGAACCTCTGGGGCTCGTTCTTCTCGCGTGCCGGCGGCAAGGCGATGAGCCGTCCGTTCCGGCGCGGCTTCTTCAACCGGGTCGACCTCGTCGCCGGCGAGCCGGTCGCGCCCGCCTCGGCGACGCCGGCGTCGCTGCGCGACCGCGTCGGCGCCCTGCTGACGGCCTAGGCGGTCGTGAAGCTGAGCGGTTCCGACTTGACGGGCAGGCCGATGCGCTCGTATTCGGAGATCACCTGGGCGCCGAGCAGGAGCAGCGTCGCGGCAATCTCGAGGCTCAGCAGGACGACGATCGCAGTCGTCAACGACCCGTAGACCACGGTCACCTGCGAGAGCGTCGTGAAGTACCAGACGAGCACGTGGCGCGTGATCTCCCACAGGAGCGCCGCGACGATCCCGCCGATGAGTGCGTGTCGCCATGCGAGCCGACCCGAGGGCATGACGAGATAGACCGAGGTCAGCACGAAGATCTCGCCGGCCAGCCCGAGCAGGTAGAGCAGGACCCCCGACACGCCGTGGAGCGACCACGACCCGCCGAGGAGATCGATGCGCTCCTTGCCGACCGCCTGCAGGCTGCCGGCGACGAGCGTCACCAGCAGCAGGCCGATGCCGAGCGACAGGATGTAGACGTAGGGAAGCAGCACCGAGAAGATGAAGCGGCGCTTCTTGGCGACGACGCGGTGCAGGAAGATCACCGACATCGCGTTCTCGAGCACCGTGAAGGCGAGCGAGCTGAAAAAGATCATCGTCCCGAAAAGGAGCCAGCCGACGCCGTCGCGCCGCTCGAGGAAGTGGGCGAGCTCGCCCACGATCGCCGAGGATTGCCCGGGCACCAGCCACTCGAGGTAGCGCCCGAGCGTGGCGAGCAGCTCGCGCTGGTCGATGACGTTCGACAGCACGATCACGGTCAGGATCAGGAGCGGCACGATGGAAAGGAGTGCGTAGTACGCGACGGCGCCGGCGAGCAGCAGGCCCTGGTTGGCGCGAAACGCCTTGATCGTGTTCCAGGCGAACGACCACGGATGGCGCAGCACATGCTGCGCTGCCGGGCCGATCAGGCGTTCGCCCAGATAGCGCTGCAGGGAGTTGGGTTCGGAGGACATCGGCGAGCGCGATTGTCTCGTGCCCGGGCCGTCTGCCCCGCCGACCCTGCCCAGCCCCGACTTAGGTGGCTTCGCCGATCGTCAGCGTGACCAGGAAATGGAGCGGCGCCGCGAGTCCTGGCCCGAACCAGAGGATCGAGCGCGAGTCGGGGAAATCCGGGTAGGTGACGACGACGAGCACGGCCGGAGCGTAGGCGTCGCGGCAGGCCGCCTGCATCGGACGGCCGCGTCTTGCGCGGTAGGGCTCGTCCGACGGAGCCCGGGCGCTCAGACGCCGCGCCGCCGGTCGGCGCGAAAGGCGGCCGCGAACGCCGCGAAGGCGCCGGCCTCGAGCGCGCCGCGGATGTCGCGCATCAGGGCGACGTAGAAGTGCAGGTTGTGCACGCTCGCCAGCATCGGCGCGAGCATCTCGCCGCAGCGGTCGAGGTGATGCAGGTAGGCACGCGAGAAGCGCGCGCAGGTCGGGCAGCCGCAGGTCGGATCGAGCGGCGCCTCCTCGGTCTTGTAGCGGGCGTTGCGGATGCGCAGGTCGCCGAAGCGTGTGAAGAGATGACCGTTCCTCGCGTTTCGCGTCGGCATGACGCAGTCGAACATGTCGACGCCGGCCTCGACGCCGTCGACCAGGTCTTCGGGCGTGCCCACGCCCATCAGGTAGCGCGGCTTGGTCACCGGCAGCCGATGCGGGGTGTGGGCGACGATGCGCTGCATCTCGGCCTTGGGCTCGCCGACGCTGACGCCGCCGATCGCATAGCCCGGCAGGTCGAGTTCGGCGAGGCCGGCGACCGACTCCTCGCGCAGCGACTCGAACATGCCGCCCTGGACGATGCCGAACAGCGCGTTCGGGTTCTCGAGCCGTGCGAACTCGGCGCGCGAGCGCACGGCCCAGCGCAGGCTCATCTCCATCGAGCGCCGTGCCTCCGTTTCGCCGGTGACTCGTCCCTCGATCTCGTAGGCGGTGCACTCGTCGAACTGCATCGCGATGTCGCTGTCGAGCACGGTCTGGATCTGCATGCTCACCTCGGGCGTGAGGAGCAGCTTGTCGCCGTTGACCGGTGACTGGAAAGCGACGCCCTGCTCGCTCACCTTCGCGCTGGCGCCGAGCGACCAGACCTGGAAGCCGCCGCTGTCGGTGAGGATCGGCCGCGTCCAGCCTTCGAAGCGGTGCAGGCCGCCGAACTTCGAGATCACGTCCATGCCCGGCCGCAGCCAGAGGTGGAAGGTGTTGCCGAGGATGATTTCGGCGCC
>JBDTJD010000415.1:0-2868 GCA_039935975.1 Caldimonas sp. | reverse complement strand
CTGGCGATGCTGCTGCCCGGCGCGCCGGCGATGGCCGATATCGCGCGTTGCGCCCGGGTGCAGCCGATCAGCGGGAAAGACACCGCGAGCGTCGTCGACCTCGCGCGAATTCCGGGCACGAGCCGGCGTCCGCCGCCGAGCCATGAAGCCTTGGTCAACATCAAGGTGGTGTTCGGTAGCCCGAAGGGTGCCCGGCTGGCCGGGCTGACGCATGTCGATCTCGTCGGCGCCGTATCCACCGACGTGACGACGCTGCCGGCAGCGACCTCGTCGGTCGTCCATATCGGGCGGGTCAAGCCGGGGATCTACACCCTCAGGGCCTCCGTGTCGGCGGCTCCCGGTGCCCGTGGTCCGGCTTTCGCGGCGCCGTCCCGCAAGGTGCTGATCGACCAACGCGACAACGAGGTGTATCTCCACCTGGCTCCTCCCGGCCTGCCCTACTTCCGCTCCGGCAGCAGCCTGGTGCCGTTTCAACCGAGCACCTACACCGCCGTCGTGTTTCCGCCCGGCGTGAAGCCTTCGCTGGACATCCAGCGCACCGTGTCACGGGCAGGGCAACGCTACCGTTCGATCGTCGTCGGCGACGGATCCGGGCCGACGCGGCCCCACGGCCATGCGTCGATATTGTTGGTGCAGTCGGGTTCGTTCGTCGAAAAGGACAACGTCGTGACGCTGCTGCGCAAGCAGCTCCCGTCCTCCGTGCGTGTCGGAACGGCCATCGACCTCAACGCGGCCAAGGATGACTTCCGAGTCCTCGACAACCACTTCGTCGTCCGGTTCGATCCGCAGGTCGGAAACGCCGTCCGCAGGTTCGCGCTCGAAACCGCCCAGCTCCAGACGGTAGGCACCTTCAAGGACGCAGACCTGCAACTGGTCGCTGCGCGACGCACCGACGATCTCCAGTCGCTGAAAGCCCTGGACTGCCTCATCGACGAAGGCGTGATGACCACCGCGGAGCCCGATCTCGTGAGGGGCTGGGCATTGCATTCGCCTACGCCTCAGCAGTCGCAGTCTCCGTCGCCGCAACCTTCGCCCCAGCCGCAACCTTCGCCCCAGCCGGCGCCGGCGCCGATGCCCGCGGGATGGCCCGACGATCCGCGCTATCCGAGCCAAGCCGCATCGGCAAGCGCCGCGTCGACACCCTCCACGGGATACCACCACAACCAACGCATCGACGCCGCCTGGTCGAAGCTTTTCGACCCCGTCCACCTGCGGGTCGCGAGCCCTTCGGTCATGGTCGGCCTGATCGACGCGCCCCTGGATCCGACCAACGACGAGGTCGCCTGCCCGGTTGACGGCCTGCCTCAGCTTGCGCTGTGCTGGGACCGCATCCGTTTCCCCACGCAGGTCGACGCCCGTTGCACGGCGCCGACTCTGCCGATCAATGGTCATGGCATGAGCATGTTCGCGATCATCTCCGCGTGCACGAACAACGGCACAGGAATCGCCGGGATTGCACCGGGCGCACGAACCACGAGCCTCGCTTTCGCAGCCTCTTCGGAGTACTCGGACTATGCCGATAGCTGGTACGCCAACCTGCTCCTGTGGATGGCGGGCCAGCTCACGTGCAGCGGCAGCGTCACGGACCCCACCGATCCGTGTCAGTGGCCGCACGTCGCCGCGGACGTCATCAACAACTCCTACTCCATCGGCAAGCCTCGCCCCTGGGACGAGCAGAAGATCGACCTGCCCGAGCTCATCGCGTCTGCCTTCGAGATCCTCGTTTCCCAGGGCAGGAACTCGAAGGGCACGTTGCTCGTCTTCGCCGCCGGCGATTGGGAGACGACCTTTCCGACGTCCATCATCAATCCGCTGGCCAACGATCCGAGGACGATCGCCGTCACCAACTGCTGGGTCAACGGCGGCGTGGAGAAGCTTTACAACGGCGAGCTGACGACGGCCACATTCAAGTCGACGATCGGCGACAAGGTCGACGTATGCGCCGACGGCGAGCGCGCCGAAACGATGCCGTCGCTCTGCTCGCCGCTCGATGGCGACGGCTCGTGCCGTGCCTCGGGCTCCTCGGCTGCCACGGCCACTGTCACGGGCGTGCTGGCCTTGATGCTCACGGCCAATCCCGATCTGATGTGGAACGAGATCCGGGACATCCTGGCTGACAGCGCCGAGAAGATCGACCGGAACCAGTCCGATGCCGACGGGCAATGGGTCCAGGGCCGGAGCAAGTGGTACGGGAGCGGCCGGATCGACGCCGGCAAGGCCGTTCAGGCGGCGCTCGAGCGACGGACTCACTGACCGGGCTGGGCCCCTCGCGGACTTTCCGCTGCCTGCGGCGGCGCCCTGTCCCCCTCGTACGCCGCCAACACGTTGGCCGCATTCACGCCCAGCTCCGCCGCCGCATAGCCCCCTTCCAGCACGAAAACCGTCGGCAGGCCGAGGCGCGCGAGCTGCTCGCCGAGCCGCAGGTAATCGCTCGTCGCGAGCGCGAAGGTCGAGATCGGGTCGCCGACGAAGGTGTCGAGGCCGAGCGACACGACGAGTGCATCGGCACGATGGCGGACGATCCTCGCGCAGGCCGCGTCGAGCGCCGCGAACCACGTCTCGACCGTCGACCGGGCCGGCAACGGCAGGTTGAGGTTGAAGCCCTCGCCCGCGCCGAGGCCGGTCTCGTCGGCGTGGCCGAGATAGAAGGGGTACTCGGTCAGCGGGTCGCCGTGGACGCTCGCGAAGAGCACGTCGGCGCGCTCGTAGAAGATGCTCTGCGTGCCGTTGCCGTGGTGGTAGTCGACGTCGAGGATCGCGACCCGTGCGCTGCCGGCCTCGAGCAGGCCTTGCGCGGCGACTGCCGCGTTGTTGAGGAAGCAGTAGCCGCCCATGAAATCGGCACCGGCGTGGTGGCCGGGCGGCCGC
>JBDTJD010000414.1:0-2951 GCA_039935975.1 Caldimonas sp. | reverse complement strand
AAGGAGACAGACATGGCTGACCCGATGCGCATTCGCGCGACGATGAAAGACGGCGTGACCGACGTGCGCGTGCTGATGGCCCACCCGATGGAGACCGGCTTTCGCAAGGACGCGAGCGGCAAGATCGTTCCGGCGCACTACATCAACGACGTCAAGGCGACGAGCGGTGGCAAGACGGTGCTCGCGGCCAAGTGGGGCCAGGCGATCTCGCAGAACCCGTACCTGCAGTTCCGCTTCAAGGGCGCGAAGGCCGGTGACAAGGTCAGCGTGACGTGGACGGACAACATGGGCGAGACGCGCACCGACGAAGCCGCGATCTCCTGACACCCGCCAAGAGACCCCAGGGAGCATCCATGAACCGTTTTGTCATCGGCGCACTTCTGTGCGCGGCCGTGCAGGCCCATGCACAGACGTCGTCTGACGAGATTTCCAAGTACCGCGCGATGTTGGCCGACGGCAATCCTGCGGAGCTGTGGGAAGCCAAGGGCGAGCTGCTCTGGAAGCAGGCGCGCGGGCCGAAAAAGGCCACGCTCGAGAAGTGCGACCTCGGCAAGGGGCCGGGCGTGGTCAAGGGATCGTTCGTCGAGCTGCCCCGGTTCTTCGCCGATACCGGCCGCGTTCAGGATCTCGAATCGCGTCTCGTCACCTGCATGCAGGATCTGCAGGGCTTCAACGCCGCCGAGATCGTGAAGACCCCGTTCGGCAAGGGCGAGCAGGTCACCCTGGAAAGCCTGGTCGCCTACGTGTCGAGCGAATCGGGCGGCATGCGGTTCAGCCTGCCGCAGGCGCATGCGCAGGAGCGGGACATGTACGAGGCCGGCAAGCGGATCTTCTACTTCCGCGCCGGCCCCTACGATTTCTCGTGCGCCTCGTGTCACGGCCAGGAAGGCAAGCGCATCCGGCTGCAGGACCTGCCTGACCTGACGACGACCAAGGGCGCCGGCGCCGCGTTCGGCGCGTGGCCGGCCTACAGAGTCTCCAACGGGCAACTTTGGAGCATGCAGCATCGTCTCAACGACTGCTTCCGCCAGCAGCGCTTCCCGTCCCCGGGGTTCATTTCCGACGCGACGATCGCGCTCGGCGTGTACCTGGGCGTGACGGCGAAGGGTGCCGAATCGATCGCTCCGTCGATCAAGCGCTGAAAGAATCTCATGAGCCGAACCCCTATCCGTCGCCTCGCAGGGCAGTCTCTCATCGTCGCAGTGCTCGCGGCCGGTTGCGCATCGCCTGCCGTCGCGCCACCCGACTACGACGCGATGTCGCTGGCCATGATCAAGTCGTCGTTCGAAGCGAAGGGCCAGGCCACCCTGGGCCGACTCGACCAGGATCCCCTCCAGCGCGCCTGCTCGGCGGCGAGCCCTCCGTCGTCCGACGTCGCGAGCAAGCTCGAGGCCGTGCAGCTGGCGGCCATCCAGCAACCGCCGGACGGTCGCTACCTCCGCGACTGGAAGGCCGGCGAGAAGCTCGCGCAGGATGGCCGCGGCATGACCTGGTCGGACCGTGCCGACGCGCCGGCGGGTGGCAATTGCTACAACTGCCATCAGCTGAGCCAGTCGGAGATCTCGTACGGAACGCTCGGCCCGAGCCTCTACAACTACGGCAAGCTGCGCGGCGTGAGCGATCCTTCGAGCGAGGCCGCCAGGCCGATCGTGCGCTACACCTGGGGCAAGATCTACGACGCCAAGGCCTCCAATGCGTGCTCGCTCATGCCGCGATTCGGCCAGGCCCATGTCCTGACCACGAAGCAGATGCAGGACATCATGGCGCTGCTGCTGGATCCGAAATCGCCGGTGAACCAATAACGCGCCTCACGCCGATCCGGCGTCGCGACCTCGGAAGTACGACATGAGCCTCGGCAGGCGGGAATTTCTCCAGATGCTGGCCGTCGCCTCGGCCGGCGGCATGGCCCTCGACGCGCCCGATGCGCTCGCGGCGACGCCGGGCGCGTCCGAGCGCCTCTACGACATGCCGAAGTTCGGCAACGTCAGCCTGCTGCATTTCACCGACTGCCACGCCCAGCTGATGCCGGTCTGGTTTCGCGAGCCGAGCGTCAACCTGGGCGTCGGCGATGCGGTCGGGCAGCCGCCGCATCTGGTCGGCGAGAAGCTGCTCGCGCACTTCGGCATCGCGCCGCACACCGCACAGGCACACGCCTTCACGTTTCTCGACTTCGAGGCCGCCGCCCGGACCTACGGCCGCGTCGGCGGCTTCGCGCATCTGGCGACGCTGGTCAAGCAGCTGAAGGCGACGCGGCCCGACGCGCTGCTCCTCGACGGCGGCGATACCTGGCAGGGGTCGGCGACCGCCCTGTGGACCCACGGTCAGGACATGGTCGACGCTTGCAAGCTCCTCGGTGTCGATTGCATGAGCTCGCACTGGGAATTCACGCTCGGCGCCAAGCGTGTGCAGGAAATCGTGAAGAAGGATCTGGCCGGGCACACCGACTTCCTGGCCCAGAACATCACGACCAACGACTTCGGCGACCCCGTCTTCGACGCTTACCGGATCAAGAACATCAACGGTGTGGCGGTCGCGGTCATCGGCCAGGCTTTTCCGTACACGCCCATTGCCAATCCCCGCTACATGGTGCCCGACTGGACCTTCGGCATCCAGGACGAGAACATGCAGAAGGTCGTGGACGATGCGCGGGCGAAGGGCGCACAGGTCGTCGTCGTCCTGTCGCACAACGGCATGGACGTCGACCTGAAGATGGCATCGCGCGTCTCGGGCATCGACGCGATCCTGGGTGGCCATACCCACGACGGCGTGCCGGCGCCCTCGATCATCAGGAACCGCGGTGGCCAGACGCTGGTCACCAACGCCGGTTCGAACACGAAGTTTCTCGGCGTCCTCGACTTCGACGTTCGCGACGGCCGCGTGCGCGACTATCGCTACAAGCTGATGCCGGTGTTCGCCAATCTGCTTCCTGCCGATCCGGCCATGAGCAGCTA
>JBDTJD010000413.1:0-4558 GCA_039935975.1 Caldimonas sp. | reverse complement strand
GTGCTCAATCGCCTGCGCGGCCGCATCCGCGTCCAGGCCGACGGCCAGATGAAGACCGGCCGCGATGTCGTCATCGGCGCGCTCATCGGCGCCGACGAGTTCGGCTTCGCGACGGCGCCGCTCGTCGCCGAGGGCTGCATCATGATGAGGAAGTGCCACCTCAACACCTGCCCGGTGGGCGTGGCGACGCAGGATCCGGTGCTGCGCGCGAAGTTCGCGGGTCGCCCGGAGCACGTCGTCAACTTCTTCTTCTTCGTCGCCGAGGAGGCGCGCGCGATCATGGCGCAGCTCGGCGTGCGCACGTTCGACGAGCTGATCGGTCGGGTCGACCTGCTCGATGCGCGCAAGGGCATCGAGCACTGGAAAGCGCAAGGTCTCGACTTCAGCCGTCTGCTGCAGGTGCCCAGCGCGCCCGCGGAAGTGGCGCGGCGCCAGGTCGACGTCCAGGATCACGGGCTCGCGAAGGCGCTCGACGTTCGACTGATCGAGAAGTGCGCTGCGGCCCTCGAGCGCGGCGAGAAAGTGCAGCTGCTCGAGACCGTGCGCAACGTCAACCGCAGCGTGGGGGCGATGCTTTCGGGCGAACTGATCCGGCGCCATCCCGAAGGCCTGCCCGACAACACGATCTTCATCCAGATGGAAGGCACGGGCGGTCAGAGCTTCGGTGCCTTCCTGGCGCAGGGCATCACGATCTACCTCATCGGCGACGCCAACGACTACACCGGCAAGGGCATGAGCGGCGGCCGCCTCACGATCCGGCCGAGCATCGACTTCCGGGGCGACGCGACCGAGAACATCATCGTCGGCAATACCGTGCTCTATGGCGCCACCAGTGGCGAGGCGTTCCTGCGCGGCGTTGCCGGCGAGCGCTTCGCGGTGCGGCTGTCGGGCGCGACGGCGGTGGTCGAAGGCACGGGCGACCACGGCTGCGAGTACATGACCGGCGGCACGGTCGTCGTCCTGGGCAAGACAGGCCGCAACTTCGCCGCCGGCATGAGCGGCGGTGTCGCCTACGTCTACGACGAGGACGGCCAGTTCGCATCGCGCTGCAACACGTCGATGGTCTCTCTCTCTCGCGTGCTTCCGGCCGGCGAGCAGGAGCAGCAGGTCGAGCGCGCGGTATGGCACCGCGAGCAGGCCGACGAGACGCTGCTCAAGACGCTCGTCTCCGACCATCACCAGTGGACCGGCAGCCTGCGCGCACGTGAGATCCTCGATCACTGGGGCGAGTCGCTGCCGAAGTTCGTGAAGGTCTTCCCGAACGAGTACAAGCGGGCGCTCGCGGAGATCAGCCTGAAGGCGATGACGGCGCTCGGCGAGATCCGCGCCAACACCGCCGCCGACGACGCGATCGCCAAGGCGCGCATCTCCGGCAAGACGGCCAGGATCATCAAGGTCGTCGCGCCCAAGTAGCGCGGCGCCGGGCACAGGAGAAGAGGGCAGGGAATGGGCAACGTCACCGGCTTCATGGACTTCGAGCGCGTGGAGGAAAGCCACGAGCCGGCTCCGGCGCGGGTCAAGAACTATCGCGAGTTCGTCTTCACCCTGAAGGAAGACGAAGCCAAGGTGCAGAGCGCGCGCTGCATGGACTGCGGCACGCCGTTCTGCATCGGCGGCTGCCCGGTCAACAACATCATTCCCGACTTCAACGACCTGGTCTATCGCGCCGACTGGAAGATGGCGTTCTCGGTCCTGGACTCGACCAACAACTTTCCCGAGTTCACGGGTCGCGTCTGTCCGGCACCTTGCGAGGAGGCGTGCACGCTCAACATCAACGACACGCCGGTCGGCATCAAGTCGATCGAGCATGCGATCGTGGACCGCGCCTGGGCCGAGGGCTGGGTCGTGCCTCGGCCGGCACCGGTCCACAGCGGGAAAAGCGTGGCCGTCGTCGGATCCGGCCCGGCAGGCCTTGCCGCGGCGCAGCAACTCGCGCGCGCGGGCCACGCGGTCACCGTCTTCGAGCGCAACGACGCCATCGGCGGGCTGCTCCGCTACGGCATCCCCGACTTCAAGATGGAGAAGTCGCACATCGATCGGCGCGTCGCGCAGATGCAGGCCGAAGGGGTCGTCTTCCGGCCGGGCGTTCGCGTCGGCAAGCTCGGCAAGGACGAAGTCGTCACCGACTGGTCGGCCACGACGGTGACGCCTGAAGAGTTGATGGCGCAGTTCGATGCCGTCCTGCTCGCCGCCGGCGCCGAGCGCTCGCGCGATCTGCCGGCTCCCGGCCGGCAGCTGCAGGGCGTCCACTATGCGATGGAATTCCTGCCGCAGCAGAACAAGGTCAACGCCGGCGGCAAGGTCAAGGCGCAGATCAGCGCGCAGGGCAAGGACGTGATCGTGATCGGCGGCGGTGACACCGGCAGCGACTGCGTCGGCACCAGCAACCGCCAGGGCGCCAGGAGCGTGACCCAGTTCGAGCTGATGCCGATGCCGCCGGACCACGAGAACAAGCCGCTCGTCTGGCCGTACTGGCCGACCAAGCTGCGCACCTCGTCGAGCCACGAGGAGGGCTGCGAGCGCGAATTCGCGATCGCCACCAAGGAGTTCGTGGGCGAGGGCGGCAAGGTGGTCGCCTTGAAGGCGGTCCGGGTCGAGTGGCAAGATGGCAAGATGGTGGAAGTGGCCGACACGGAACAGACGCTTCCCGCCGACCTCGTGCTTCTCGCGATGGGCTTCGTCAGCCCGCTCGCGAGCCTGCTCGAGGCCTTCGGCGTCGAGCGCGACGCGCGCGGAAACGCGAAGGCGAGCGTCGATGCCGAGGGCGGCTACGCCACCAGCGTGGCCAAGGTGTTCGCGGCAGGCGATGTCCGCCGCGGCCAGTCGCTCGTCGTCTGGGCGATCCGTGAGGGGCGCCAGGCCGCGCGGGCCGTCGACGAGATGCTGATGGGCCGCAGCGAGTTGCCTCGCTGAACCCATGACGGTTCCGCACGCGCCAGCCGCATCGTCCGGCCCGGGCTCCAGCGAAAGCTTCGTCGAGGTCGACCACGTCGTCTTCGGCTACGACGGCGGCCGAACGATCCTCAACGACGTCTCGCTCGGCTTCGGTCGCAGCAAGGTGACGGCGATCCTCGGTGGCTCGGGCTGCGGCAAGACGACGCTCCTTCGCCTGATCGGCGGGGTCTACCCCGCCAACAGCGGCGTCATCCGCGTCGACGGCCAGCCCGTCGAACCGCGCGATCCAGAGAAGCTCTTCGCGCTGCGCCGCCGCCTCGGCATGCTGTTCCAGTTCGGCGCCCTGTTCACCGATCTCTCCGTGTTCGACAACGTCGCCTTTCCGCTTCGCGAGCACACCGACCTCGACGAGACGATGATCCGCGACATCGTCCTCATGAAGCTCAACGCGGTCGGCCTGCGCGGTGCGGCGTTGCTGCGCATCTCGGATCTCTCGGGCGGCATGGCCCGCCGTGTCGCGCTGGCGCGGGCGATTGCGCTCGACCCGGAGCTCATCATGTACGACGAGCCGTTCGCCGGCCTCGACCCGATCTCGATGGGGATCGCCGCCAACCTTATTCGCACGCTCAACGACACCACCGGCGCGACCGCCATCCTCGTCTCCCACGACGTCCAGCAGTGCTTCAAGATCTGCGACTACGCCTACCTGATGTCGTCGCAAGGCAAGGTCGTGGCGCGTGGCACGCCGCAGGAGCTCAGCGTCTCGGAAGAGCCCGAGGTGCGTCAGTTCCTGCGCGGCGAGCCCGATGGGCCGGTCCGTTTCCACTACCCGGCGAAGCCGCTTGCCGAAGACTTCGGAGTCGCTACGCAATGACCGACTTCGTCTCCGGCGTCGGCCGGCGCACGTTCGAGTTCCTTCGCGTCCTCGGCCACTACGCCACATTCTTCCTCGACGTCCTGCGCGCATGCCCGGCCGCGCTGCGCCGGCCGTATCTGATCGTGGCCCAGATCCACGCCATCGGCAACCGCTCGCTGGTCATCATCCTGGCCTCGGGCCTGGCGGTCGGCTTCGTCCTGGCGCTGCAGATGTACTACGCGCTCGTCACCTACGGCGCATCCGAGTCGCTCGGCCTGATCGTCAACCTCTCGCTCACGCGCGAGCTCGGGCCGGTGGTCACGGCGCTGCTCTTCGCGGGCCGCGCCGGCACGTCGCTTACCGCCGAGATCGGCCTCATGAAGGCGGGAGAGCAGCTCGCTGCGATGGACATGATGGCGGTCGACCCGAAGAGCCGGGTGCTCGCGCCGCGCTTCATCGCCGGGATCATCTCGATGCCGATCCTGGCGGTCCTGTTCTCGTCGATCGGCATCCTGGGCGCCTACGTCGTCGCCGTCCTCCTGATCGGCGTCGATTCCGGCAACTTCTGGTCGATCATGCAATCGGGCGTCGATGTCCGGCGCGACATCGGCAACGGCGTCGTCAAGAGCATCGTCTTCGGGCTGATCTGCACCTTCGTCGCGCTCTATCAGGGCTACGAGGCCGAGGCGACGCCCGAAGGCGTGGCCCACGGCACGACCCGCACCGTCGTGATCGCTTCGCTCGGCGTCCTGGTGATGGACTTCGTCCTCACCGCGATGATGTTCTCGACGCCCTAGCCGCCGCCGA